>NZ_NUCO01000148.1:8484-27298 GCF_002555445.1 Bacillus sp. AFS017336 | reverse complement strand
AATTTATTTGCAGTTTCACTGAATTTATTTGCAGCTAATTCTTTTAATTACGCTCCCCATTTTTATTTATGATTCTCTACTTTTTGTTCCAATTTCCCACACAAACAAAAAAAAACCATGGCACACACCATGGTCTAATAAAAAGCTCTTATAGTAGATTGTATGCTCTCAACTGAGCCGTCTATGAAGTACATTAATCCGTAATATACTAGAATGATTAAAATAACAAATAAGAGTGCTTTAAAGAAGCTTTTGAGGATTGTAAACAAAATTACACCAGCAATGAGGATCAAGACGATTGTAATTATGTCCATATAGTACCCTCCTGTGAATTCTTTGTCAGAACCCGTGTACTTTAAGTATATTCGCAATATGAAGTTATTATTTTAAAAATTAATTTGTACAAAAAAAATCCCCCTTTTTAATGAAAAAGGAGGTAATAAATTTTATTTACTTTCAATCATTATTGTAATTGGTCCCCAGTTTGTAAATGTTACGTCCATATCTGCACCAAATATACCAGTCTGTACAACGTATCCTTGCTCGCGTAAATATGAATTAAAAAATTCGTATAGTTCGTTTGCAATTTCTGGCTTAGCTGCATCCGTGAAGCTTGGACGTCTTCCTTTTCTCGTATCACCATATAAAGTGAATTGAGAAACTGATAGGATCTGGCCTCCAACATCTTTTAATGATAAATTCATTTTTCCAAGTTCATCTTCAAAGATTCTCAGGTTAACTGCTTTGTCAGCACAATATTTAACGTCTTCAACTGTATCTTCATGTGTAATACCAACAAGCAAT
Organism: Bacillus sp. AFS017336; assembly: GCF_002555445.1. Classification (NCBI taxonomy): domain Bacteria; kingdom Bacillati; phylum Bacillota; class Bacilli; order Caryophanales; family Bacillaceae; genus Bacillus; species Bacillus sp. AFS017336. The sequence goes on along the minus strand of NZ_NUCO01000148.1, from coordinate 26,494 downwards.
AATAATCCTTTAGGTATTTCCCCGACCACACGTCCATCAACTACTACTTTTGCTTCTTTTGTACGTTGTAATAATACTTTCAAGATGGCACCTCCTATTAGTGGAAAATTCGTCTCACAGAGTATATGTCTGGAATTTGTTTAACCTTATCCACTACTTTTTGAAGGTGGTTTATATTGCGAATAGACAGACTCATTGTAATGGTTGCCATTTTATTTCGATCATTTTTTCCTGTAACTGAAGAGATATTCGTTTTTGTTTCGTTGACAACAGAAAGAACCTCATTTAATAGTCCGCGACGATCATAACCGAATATTTCTATATCGACATTATAATCACGTTCAAATGTTGGACTTTCTTCCCAGTCCACTTCAATAAAACGGTCTTCTTCGCTATCGTTTAACATATTTACACAGTCACTTCTGTGAACTGAAATCCCTCTACCTTTTGTGATATAACCAACAATATCATCCCCAGGTACAGGATTACAGCATTTAGATAGACGAATTAATAAATTGTCTACACCTTTTACAGAAATACCGGCATCTTTACGGCGTGAAGGAGCTTTTTTAAGATCCGAAGAAAGTTCTTTTAGACGGTCTTCCAATTCTACTTCAGTTCGCTTACGGAATTTATCTGTTAAACGGTGAGCAATCTGCGTTGCAGTAATTCCATTATATCCAACTGCCGCATACATATCTTCTGCATTTGAGAAGTTGAATTTCTCAGCTACACGTTTTAAATTTTCTGACGTTAAAACTTCTTTTAAATCACATTCTAACGCTTTAATTTCTTTTTCAACTAATTCTTTGCCTTTTTCAACATTCTCTTCTCTTCTTTGCTTTTTAAAATATTGGCGTATTTTATTTTTTGCGTGTGAAGACTGAGCGACCTTCAACCAGTCTTGGCTTGGCCCATATGAATGTTTTGATGTCATGATTTCAACGATATCACCTGTTTTAAGCTTATAATCAAGTGGTACCATTTTACCATTTACTTTTGAACCAATTGTTTTATTTCCGATTTCGGAGTGAATTCGGTAAGCAAAATCGATTGGTACAGATCCAAGTGGTAATTCATAAACATCACCTTTTGGCGTAAATACGAAAACCATATCTGAGAATAAATCCATTTTAACTGATTCCATGAATTCTTCTGCATTTGTAGAATTATCTTGCCATTCGATAATTTCACGGAACCAACTTAATTTATTTTCTAATGTTTTTTGGGTTGGAAAATTTGCATTATCATCTTTATATGCCCAGTGAGCTGCAACCCCGTATTCAGCAATCTGGTGCATTTCTGTTGTTCGAATTTGAACTTCTAGTGGTTCACCTTTTGGCCCAATAACAGTCGTATGAAGCGATTGATATAAGTTTGCTTTAGGCATTGCAATATAATCTTTAAAACGACCTGGCATTGGTTTCCAACATGTATGAATAACGCCTAAAACAGCGTAACAATCTTTAATACTATTAACGATTACACGTACAGCTAATAAGTCATAGATCTCGTTAAATTGTTTATTTTGCTTAGCCATTTTATGATAAATGCTATATATATGCTTTGGACGTCCAGAAATGTCTGTTTTAATTTCGACATCTTCAAGTTGTGTTGTGATTTCGTTAATTACCTCTTCTAAATATTGCTCACGCTCTGCTCTTTTACGCTTCATCAAGTTAACAATTCGATAGTATTGTTGTGGATTTAAATAACGTAGGGCTGTATCTTCAAGCTCCCATTTTACTTTACTAATCCCTAATCGATGTGCTAAAGGTGCAAATATTTCTAATGTTTCATTTGCAATTCGCATACGTTTTTCTTGAGGTAAATGCTTTAACGTTCTCATATTATGAAGGCGATCGGCTAATTTGATTAATATTACTCTCAAGTCCTGTGCCATCGCTACAAACATTTTACGATGGTTTTCAGCTTGCTGTTCTTCCTTCGATTTAAACTTAATTTTACCTAACTTTGTAACACCATCTACAAGCATAGAAACTTCTTTGCCGAATTGGTTCTCTAAGTCTTCTTTGGATACTTCTGTATCCTCTACTACATCATGCAGAAACCCAGCACTAATGGTTGTAGCATCCATCTCCAAGCCAACGAGGATACCTGCTACTTGAACCGGGTGGATGATATAGGGTTCTCCAGACTTACGAAATTGCTCACTATGTGCGTCACGAGCATATTCATAAGCACGTTTAATAAACGCCACATCATCTTCTTTTAAATAATGGGTCGCTTGCTCTAAAACCTGTTCTGCTGTCAAAACTTGCTCAGTAGCCATTTAATCACCTTAAATCATTATTTCTTTTATTATCATGAAAATTTCGTTTTTTGTAAAGCAGGAGTCGTCAAATTTCATTTTTTTTTGCAGATTCGTTATAGAAAAAGAGCACTCTGATGATTCAGAGTACCCTATAGCTTAACATTATAATATGTTAAAAATTAATAAGTCATTAGTGTAAATATATCATAACCATCTAATTTTTTACGACCGTCTAAATAAGAAAGCTCAATTAAGAAAGCAATACCGACAACAATTCCACCTAGTTCTTCAACTAAGTTAATTGTCGCTTCAATCGTACCACCAGTAGCTAATAAGTCATCAGTGATTAGTATACGTTGACCTGGTTTAATCGCATCTTTGTGCATTGTTAAAGTGTTTGTACCATATTCTAAATCGTAGTTATAGCTAATTACTTCACGAGGTAATTTACCTGGTTTACGTACAGGAGCAAAACCGATTTCTAAAGCGTAAGAAATTGGACAACCAACAATAAATCCACGAGCTTCTGGTCCAACTACTAAATCTACGTCTTTTTCTTTCGCATAAGCTACGATTTGATCAGTTGCTTCTTTATAAGCTTTACCATCATTCATTAATGATGAAATATCTTTAAACTGAACGCCTTCTTTTGGCCAGTCCGGTACAATCGTAATATAATCTTTTAAATTCATTAAATAAGTGCCTCCCCATTTTCGGAAAAATGACTTTTCATATTTTGAAAAAATGTAGTTAATTCATCACATTTTGAGTACAGAAATAAACGTTCTAGTTCAATACTAACTAATTTTTTTGCGTACGTATTCGATAAAGATAGATCTTTCTTCTCAGTTTGTGGCAACAAACGAATTTTTCCATCCTCTATTGTAACAAATTCTAAATCAAAAAACACCTTTGTCATAAAATCGACTTGTTCTTTTTTCCATCCCATCTTACGACATAATGCCACTTCATACATGTTCATGTCAAAGGGATTGGTGTTTGCTAAGATTGAATAGAATTTTTTAAAGCTTTCTCTACTAGGAATTGGAGAGAAGAAATGTAGTTCTTCTTGATTAAATACTAAGTAGATGCGCTCCGACAAACCATTTTGAAAAACTTCTTTTAAATGATTTTCAGAACTAGGCAAATCAAGTAAGATAATATAATTATTTTGTATATTAGTATTTAAGTTTAGTACATCTTCATAAGAAATAAACGTCGAAACTGGATATTTCGTCTTTAAGTTTTCATAATCACTTGATGCTTGATGTAAAAATATTAATTTTTCTTCGTTTGATGGTAGAGTTAATCGATGTGGCTCTTGACCTCTTAAGTCAAATAACTGCCAATGATTTACTTTAATATCTTGAATCATTAGTTGTGGCTTCCGTTTGCCATTCCATTCATTAATAGAAGCCATTCCTAAGCAAGACACTTTTGATCCTGTAGCAATTTCATTTGCAACATGTCCAAATCCAAACCCTACAGCGTCGAGGGACGTTACATCATCTTTTAATTGAAATTTAAGATGTGCACCTTCATTACCGATTTGTTTAATATTTAGTGCATCTACTTCGCTTATTTCTAAAACAGGTTTTGGGTTATGCATACCAAAAGGCGCTAACATATTTAATTCATTAATAAATGAGATTGAAACTTCGCTAGCTTGACAGATTAAATCCACTTCTTTTAATGGAATAAAATCTTCATCCGTCATAGTTTGGTCAGCAAATTCATTTAAACGATGTCTTAATTGTTCAACATCCTCAATCGCTAGTGTCATCCCAGCAGCAAGAGTATGACCTCCAAAATGAGGTAAAATATCTTTACACTTTGATAAATTTTCAAAGAGAGAAAAACCTTCAATACTTCTTGCTGAACCTTTGGCAATTCCTTTTTCGCGATCTATGCTTAGAACAATTACCGGCTTGTAAAAACGATCTACTAATTTTGAAGCAACAATCCCAACTACACCCGCATTCCAGCCTTCTTTTGCTACAATAATCACTTTATTTGAACACGAGGAATCAAGCCCTTTTACTTGTTTAATCGCCTCTTCAGTCATACTTGAAACTAACTCTTGACGTTCTTTATTTAAAACTTCAATTTGTTCTGCTCTTGATTTAGCAAGTTCTCTACTTGTTTCTAGAACTAGATCTACCGCAGGCTTAGCATCACCAAGTCGGCCAACTGCATTAATTCTTGGTCCAATTGCGAAACCAATTGTTTCTTCATTAATTGAATCATTAGAAGTACCACTTATTTCTAACAGTGCTCTTAAGCCTTCACGTCTAGTTTGCTTTAATTGTCTTACGCCTTTTTTTACAATTAGTCGATTTTCATCAACTAAAGGCACTAAATCGGCTACTGTACCAATTGAAACAAGTTCTAAATACTCTTCTGGTTCTCTCCCTAATAATGCAGAAGCGAATTTAAATACAACTCCTACACCAGCTAACTCTTTAAAAGGATAGCTTGGACTAAGTTTTGGATGAATGATTGCGATAGCCTTTGGAAGGTCCTCTGGTGGTTCATGATGGTCTGTGATAATGACATCTATTCCAAGTTCATTTGCAAAACTAACTTCCTCAGCTGCAGATATACCTGTATCTACGGTAATAATTAATGAGTAGCCTTGTTCTTTCGCCCATTTAAATGCATTCTTATTAGGGCCATACCCTTCAGTAAAACGATTTGGTATATAGAAATCTACTTTTGCTTCTAGTTCAATTAATGTTAAATACAATACTGATGTACTACTAACACCATCTGCGTCATAATCGCCAAAAATTAATATTTTTTCATTTTCTTCAATCGCTTGAAATACTCTGTCTATTGCAATATCCATACCCTCTAATAAAAACGGGTCATGAAAGCTCATTTGATCTTCATATAAAAACTTACTTGCTGTTTCAACTGTATTAAACCCGCGAGTAACAAGTAGTTTAGCTAATAGAGGGGAAATCTGTAATTCTTTACATAATATTTGCTCTTCTTGTTGATTCGATAATTTCGGTTTCCAACGTGCTTTTGACTTTAACAATACTCTCACCCCTAACTGTACTATTATACTAAAGTAAACTTATTGGATGAAAGAGTTATTTTTATCATTATATGGATTAATATGGACAAATACGTTTTCAACATCTTTGTCTTCCATTAGTTTTTCTTTAACATTTTTGCCGATTCTATGTCCTTCCTCAACGGTTATATATGGATCTACAGATACTTTTATATCAATAATGACATAATAGCCGTGCTCTCTTGCATAAAGAGTATTTATTTCTCTAACCCCTTCTACCTTTCTCACAATTTCTTTATATGGTTCTATGTCTTCCTCATGAAGTACATGATCCATAGTAGTATGTATTGACTCTGCCCCAATATCCCATGCCATTTTCAGGATCATAATTGCTACAACAAGCCCTGCCGCTGGATCTGCATACAAAAGGATTGGCATATTAATTTTAGTGCCAAGAATTGCAATTCCGATTCCAACCATAGCAGCAGCTGATGAGTATACGTCTGAACGATGTTCATAAGCATTCGCAATGATCGCAGCACTATTCAATCTTTTTCCTAAAGCATATTTATAGCGGAACATCCATTCTTTTAAGAATATCGAGATAAATGCAGCTACTAAAGCGATTAGCTCAGGAGAATGGACAGGTTTAAAAAAAGCTGTAATTGAGGATTTCGTTATTTCGATTCCAACGATAAATAAAAGAACAGCTACAATAATTGCAGCGATTGATTCAGCTTTTCCATGGCCATAGGGATGGTCCTCATCTGGTGGCATCTTAGCAGCTCTTAATCCAAATAAAACCGCTATTGAACCTGCTACATCGGAAGCAGAGTGGACTGCATCAGCCAATAATGCTTTACTATTTCCGATATACCCAATGATCAGTTTAACAATTGCCAGAAGTAAATTTCCATATATTCCAATATAAGCTCCTTTCTTGGCTTCCTTATAACGCTCATCTTGTTCCATATACTTTACCTACTTCCCTTGTTCTAGATCTAGTAGATCATTCGCCAAACAAATTTATTTTTTTATTACACACATTCTATTAGTATCTTCAATACGGAATGAAACTAATACAAAAATAACTTCAATATTTACTTCATTTTATTTTGTTAGGATCAAAAAAGAGCTATCACTAACTAACAAATTCAAATTGAAAAACGGCTGATTTTATTGTAAATATCCGAAGGCTTATGTAATCGATTTATGCTTCAGTCTAGAAGCTATTATTCGGGGGATTTTATTGTTGTTTTATTATCTTAGTTAAAAATCTACTTCATTCATTGATTTCTAATTCACACGTTTCACTCTCTTATTTCAGATACCAAAGTTCACCTAATACTACTCCTCTTTCCTTACGCAAATAAAAAGGGATGTCCCAAATTTCACTTTTGGGACACCCTCTAGTTAGAAATTATTTAGCTTCTTCAACATCAATGACTTGATTTTTATCAAGTTGACGACCTTTAATACCTAGCCAAATTTGTGATGCGATAAAGATTGAAGAATATGTTCCTACTACTAAACCTACAAGTAATGCAATTGAGAAGTTAAGAATTGCATGACTTCCGAATAAAAGTAGTGCAAGAACAGCTAATACTACTGTAAGAACTGTTTTTAGTGAACGGCCTAAAGTTTGACGAATTGAGTCATTTACAATTTCTTTCAATTCTTCTCTAGTACGAATTTTCTTCTTAAGCTTCATATTTTCACGAACTCGGTCAAATGTAACAATTGAGTCATTTATTGAATAACCAACAATTGTCAGTACCGCAGCGATGAAAGTGATATCTACTTCTAATCTAAATACGCTAAATATTACTACAATGAAGAACGCATCATGTAGTAAGGCAATTACTGAAGCAAGTGCATAAGAGAATTGGAAACGTAATGATACATAAAGAATAATACCTGCAGAAGCAATGATTAGTGCTTTAATTGCATTAGCTGCTAATTCTCGTCCAACGATTGGATCAACTGTACTTACATTTGGTTCAATTCCAAATTTAGTCGTAAAATCTTTTTTCAAATCGTTAATTTGATCTTTAGTTAATACACCTTTAAATACTACTGAACCTGTTTTTGCATCATTTGTAGAAACTGTAATACTTTCAGGTTTTAAGTTCATTTTTGATAATTCGTCATTTACAACTTGTTTTGTAACAGCTGATTTCGCTTCAAATGTTACTCGTGTACCACTTGCAAAATCAATTCCTAAATTTAATCGGAATACAGAAAGGATAATTACGCCGACAATTAGTGTAACAATTGAAAAATAAACGAATTTACGACCGATACTAACAAAATCGACTTTATCATATTTTGTTGGTGGATGTGCCAAGTTATGATTTAAACCAAGAATTTCACTTTGTTTAATACCAAACCAAGTTTTCTTATTATTTAAGTAACGACTTTGAACTAGTAAAGAAAGTAATAAGCGAGTTCCGAATACTGCAGTTAAGAAACTTACTAAAATACTGACAATTAAACTTGTTGCAAACCCTTTTACTGAGCTTGTACCAAAAATGAATAATACAACAGCTGCAAGTAGAGTTGTGATGTTAGCATCAAAAATAGTACCAAATGAACGCTGGTTACCAGCTCGATATGCTGATGCAACTGATTTTCCTAGTTTAAGCTCGTCTTTCAATCTCTCAAAGGTAATAATGTTGTTATCAACCGCAATACCAACACCAAGTATTAATGCAGCAATACCCGGGAGTGTTAATACCGCATTCATGCCATCAAATACAAGTAATGTTACGTAAGTGTACGCCATTAACATGATGCTTGCGATTAAGCCTGGTAAGCGATAGAAGAATAGCATAAATAAGAAAATTACGGCTACACCAATAATTCCAGCAAAAATTGTTTCATGCAATGCATCAGTTCCAAATTTTGCACCGATTGATGTTGAATACATTTCTTCAAGATGTACTGGAAGAGCACCAGCATTTAATAAATCTGAAAGTTCTTTTGCACTTTCAACTGTAAAAGTTGATCCTACAATAGAAAGTGAATCATCTGTAAATACTTGATTTACACTTGCTGCAGATAAGAACTTAGGTTTTGCTTTTGCTGATTCCTTTTTGAAAGAGTCTTTTCCTTCATTGAAATCTAACCAAATAACCATCATATTATTTGGAGCACCCATTTTTAGCACTTTACTTGTAACATCTTTAACCTTACTTGCATCTTTAAATGTTATCGATACACTAGGTTTACCCATTTGGTCAAATGTTTGCTTTGAAGCGCCTTCTTTTAAATCTGCTCCAGTCATAAGAACCTTATCATTTACGTCACGAATTGTTAAATTCGCTTCTGTCGAAAGAATATCACGTGCTTTAGCTTGATTTTTTACTCCAGCCAATTGTACACGAATACGATCCTTTCCTTCGATTTGGATGTTTGGTTCACTTACCCCTAATACGTTTACACGCTTCTCAAGGGCTTTTGCTGTACTTACTAAAACATTTTTGTTAATTTTGTCACCCTTCTTAATTGGCTTAACTTTGTATAGTACTTCGAAGCCGCCCTGTAAGTCCAGACCAAGCTTGATATTTTTCGCAGTACCAAACACAGTTGTTCCGATTACTGCTGCTAATACAGCAATAATTAAGAAAAAGGCAACAATTCTGTTACGCTTAACCATGTTGTGAATTTCCTCCTCTAACGAGTTCAAGTTCTAGTACGAAAATGGTATGTTTTCATTCTTTTATTATACAAATGCAATTTTTTCATTGTCAATTAATGGCTAAACTGACTCCCCAAACTGCCATGTAGGAGATTTAAATGCTTCGATTCGAACATAATTCATATAATCGTTAACAGTTAAAGAGAGTATGTCTTCCACCAGTTGAAAAAGCTTTGGTTCTTCCTCTTTTTTTCGCCATATGGTTTTTTCGAGGCATTCCCATAATTCATCCTCACTGACAGTATCAAATCCAAGCATTCTAAATTCATCCAATTTACTTTCAATTACTACCTGAAGCGTAGGTTTAAATTCTGCAGCTTGTTGATGAAATGTCGACATACTCTTCCCCCCTAATTTTCTGTATTTTTAGAAAAATGATGTTAGACCTTGATATTCATTTCCTAGTTGTTGAACTAACTTGTCATGCTTGCCTACATTTCTAGCATATATATAATTGTAAATCATTCTAGGCTGTTTGAGAAGGTGGTAAAAATAATGACAAAGCAAACGTTTTTAAGAGGAACGTTTTTTTTACTTATTGCAGGGCTCATCACAAGAATATTAGGATTTTTTAATCGAATTGTTGTCGCAAGAATCATGGGTGAAGAAGGCGTAGGATTATTTATGATGGCAGTCCCGACACTATTTTTAGTTATGACACTTACGCAGCTTGGATTACCAATTGCCATCTCTAAACTAATTGCAGAAGCAGTTGCCCAAAATAGACAAGATAAGATAAAAAAGATTTTAGCTGTTTCAATGTCAATAACTGGTATATTAAGTATCATTTTTACAACAGCTATGATCTTCTTAGCTCCTTTTATTGCAAAAAATCTATTAACCGACTCAAGGACTATGTACCCATTAATTGCCATCGCACCAGTTGTACCGATTATCGCAATTTCTTCCGTTTTACGTGGTTATTTTCAAGGTGTACAAAACATGCGTCCTTCTTCCTTTTCTCAAGTTATTGAACAAGTTGTACGTATCGTACTAGTTGCTGTTTGTACTAAAACTTTTTTACCATATGGTGTTGAATTTGCTGCAAGTGGTGCCATCATATCTTCAGTTTTAGGGGAATTGGCATCCTTAATTTATATGCTTTATGTATTTAAAAAGGAAAAAAATGCAAAGTTCATTACAGGATTTAAAGACAATATAAAAGACGGTAGAAAAACCCTAAGTGACTTATTAAGTATTGCACTCCCTACAACTGGAAGTCGATTAATCGGCTCTATATCAATGTTTTTGGAACCAATCGTTGTTTCACAAAGTTTAGCGATTGCTGGTGTAACAGCAGTAGTTGCAACAAAACAATATGGATTGCTCTCTGGATACGCATTACCTTTATTACTTTTACCAGCTTTTATTACTTATGCACTATCTACTTCACTAGTACCTGCGATTAGTGAAGCAATGGCTAAAAAGGATCGCGTAACTGTTGAAAGAAGACTACAGCAAGCTCTACGTTACTCAATGATTGCCGGTGGATGGTCAGTCGTTGTTTTATATGTCTTTGCTTCACCAATTTTAACGCTAATGTATAAAAGTGACCAAGCCACACATTTCATCTTACTTTTAGCACCATGCTTTATTTTTTATTATTTTCAAGGTCCACTGCAAGCAGTATTACAAGCTCTAAATCTTGCTAATTCAGCTATGATCAATAGCTTTGTAGGTTCAGTCGTAAAAATCGCTAGTATTTTATTCCTAGCTACAAATCCTAAGTTCGGTATTAACGGAGTTGCCTTAGCAATGAATATTAGTATTGTAACAATAACAGTTCTACATTATTTTACTGTTTTAAAAGCAATTAACTTTTCAATTTTCGTTAAAGACTATCTTTATTGTTTAATTATTTTAGGAGTCTGTATTTATATCGGCAAATTCATCAAAGAATATGTAGTCTTTTCATCCTCACTATTAGTACAAACATTGGCAAGCATCTCAATTGTGACATTAATGTATATCCTATTAATATTATTATTTAATCTTGTCAAAAAAGACGAGATCATTCGGATCCCATTCTTTAAAAAGCTAATCACAAGATAGATTAAAAAGGGAAAGGACGGAAGTTAGAGGGAGTATGAATACCATTCCCCTTACTTCCTTTTTTATCTCTACCCATCTTTTTTATCAAAGAAAATTTCGTCGTCTCGCAAACTGCAATACGATACTTGGTCAAAATCATCAATACCATGTTTTTTTAGCTCCTGAAGCAACCAAAGCTTATTTTTATGGTAAAGTTTTAAATTATCATCTTGGACAATACCATCTAATATTAATGGAAATGTAAGTGTACTATCATAGCCGTCTCCATTTAATTCCTTTTTAAAGATGGATAACTTCCCTGTTGGTTCAAGTATTGCATAATCGACATCTCTTACATCTCCAATATCTTTTTCTCTTAGTTGAAGTAATAAATCATCGAACGTGTACCTTTGCTTTTTCATTTCTTTTTCTAATACTTTTCCTTTACTGATAATCAATACTGGATTTCCATCCAAAATTTTTCTAAATAAAACACTTTTTAGAGATATGAGCGAAAAAATTATTTGTATCGCAACAATTAAGAACATCGGATAAATCACTTTTATGATTGGATCATTATGGTTTTCAATTCCAATTGCAGCTATTTCAGTTAATAAAATATAAACAACTAAATCTAATAAACTTAGCTCTCCAATTTCTCTCTTACCCATTATTCGAAAGAAAAACGCAATAATTAAATAGATTAAAATGGTACGAATCGTCATAGAACCTAATTCCATTTTACTAACCCTCACATCCAAAACTTTGCTGAATTTTAATTATTTATCTTTTTACATTCTTGCTTATTTAGAAGTAGTAACCACTTTACATATAAAAAATGGTAGAAATTTGTTCATAATTTTACTATTTGTAATTGCTCTATAAGTATTCTAAAAATTCATCTTATGAATATGCTTGTATAAAAGAGTGTACAAGGGGGAATATCAATGAAAAAAACAGCAACCGCTGTCTCTTTTGGCTTTTTAACTATTTTATTATTAGTATTATCAATTAGCTTAATTTTATCATTATTACTTAGACTAACTTCACTTACAGAATCAAGTGTCAATACAACAACTCTTGTCTTATCATTTATCGTAATGCTAATAGGTGGTTTTGTTACAGGAGCTAAAGGGAAAGAAAAAGGTTGGATTCTTGGGTTTCTAACAAGTGGAGCATACTCTGTATTTGTATTTTTTGTACAATTTCTTGGTTATGATCGAACTTTTTCAAAGGAGCAATTGATGTATCATGCCATTTTCATTGCGATCTGCATGTTAGGGTCAATTTTTGGTGTAAATGCTGCGAGTAATAAATCTTATAATAAATAAAACTCGACGATTAGTAAGCATTCTTGCTACTTCCTCGTATAAAAAACAAAACGCTAGTTTCCAAAATGGAACTAGCGTTTCTTTCGATACAATTATTTAGCTTGTGCACGAGTTTCACGAATTGCATTTTTTTCAAATACCATGCGTGAACCATCAGCAGTCTTTAATGTAATTGTATTATTTTCTTCGTTAACAGCATCAACTAAACCGTGTAATCCACCGATTGTTACAACCATATCGCCTTTAGCAATTCCAGCTTGCATATTAGCTGTTTGCTTTTGACGCTTTTGTTGTGGACGAATTAGTAAGAAGTAGAAAATTACGAACATTAATATTAGTGGTAAAATTCCACCTAAAGATCCTAAGCTCATTAATATCTTCCTTTCAATATGTAAATTTTAGAAGTTCCTAGCGTTCGGCTTATTAAAACCGTATTGTTCAAAAAATTCTTCTCGGAAATCACCTAAACGGTCTTCGCGAATTGCTTGACGAACTTGTTCCATTAATTGTAACAGAAAATGTAAGTTATGATAAGTAGTCAATCGCATTCCAAACGTTTCTTCACATCGAATTAAGTGACGAATATATGATCTTGTATAGTTTTTACAAGTATAACAATCACAATTTGGATCAAGTGGTGAATAGTCTTCTGCATATTTTGCATTTTTAATAACTAATCTTCCTTCACTAGTCATACATGTGCCATTACGTGCTATACGTGTTGGTAGTACGCAGTCGAACATATCTACGCCTCGAATTGCTCCATCAATTAATGAGTCAGGTGATCCAACGCCCATTAGATATCTTGGTTTATTCGTTGGCAGTAAAGGAGTTGTAAACTCTAGTACTCGATTCATTACATCCTTTGGCTCTCCAACTGATAATCCACCAATTGCATAGCCTGGGAAATCTAATGAAACTAAATCTCTTGCAGATTGCTTACGAAGTTCTTCATATTCTCCACCTTGTACAATACCAAATAATCCTTGATCTTCTGGTCTTTGGTGAGAATTTAGACAACGCTCTGCCCATCTACTAGTTCTTTCAACAGAACGTTTCATATAATCATACTCAGCAGGGTATGGTGGACATTCATCGAACGCCATCATAATATCTGAACCTAAAGCATTTTGAATTTCCATCGCTTTTTCTGGAGAAAGGAATAATTTATCACCATTTAAGTGATTTCTAAAATGTACTCCCTCTTCTTCAATTTTTCGGAATTGACTTAAACTAAATACTTGGAAGCCACCAGAATCCGTTAAAATTGCTCGATCCCAGTTCATAAATTTATGTAGGCCACCAGCTTTTTTAATAATTTCATGACCTGGTCTTAACCATAAATGGTAGGTATTACTTAAAATAATTCCTGCCCCCATAGCTTTTAAATCTTCAGGTGACATTGTTTTAACTGTAGCTAAAGTACCAACAGGCATAAAAGTCGGTGTTTCAAAAGAACCATGTGGTGTGTGTACGATTCCTAATCGCGCACCTGTTTGCTTACAAGTTTTAATATGTTCATAACGAATTGCTGTCATTTTTCGATTCCTTTCACGTCTTAAAGTATTAACATTGCATCGCCAAAACTAAAAAAGCGATACTTTTGATCTACTGCTTCATTATAAGCAGATAAAACTGCTTCTCTTCCAGCTAAAGCACTAATTAGCATTATAAGAGTTGATTTTGGTAAATGGAAGTTCGTAATCATACCATCAATCCCCATAAATTTATATCCAGGGTAAATGAAGATAGACGTCCAACCACTGCTTCCTTCAAACTTGCCTTCATTTGCTGTAGCAATGGTCTCAACTGTTCGGGTAGAAGTTGTCCCAACAGTAATGATTCTACCACCGTTTGCTTTTGTATCATTTAATAGTTTAGCCGTTTCATCAGACATATAGTAATATTCTGAATGCATATCATGTTCTTCAATTGATTCTACACTTACAGGTCTAAATGTACCTAATCCAACATGCAAAGTAATAAATGCTAATTTTACGCCTTTTTCTTGAACTTTTGCTAAAAGCTCCTTCGTAAAATGCAAACCTGCTGTTGGAGCTGCAGCTGAACCAATTTCTTTTGCAAAAACTGTTTGGTAGCGGTCTTTATCTTCTAACTTTTCTTTAATATAAGGAGGTAGTGGCATTTCGCCTAATTGATCTAGAATTTCATAAAAAATTCCATCGTATTGGAATTTTAACTTTCTTCCACCTTGATCACTACTGCCTACACATTCTGCTTTTAATCTGCCATCTCCAAATAAAATGATTGTACCTTCTTTTACTCTTTTAGCAGGCTTTACTAGTGTTTCCCACACATCTTGCTCTTCTTGCTGAAGTAATAATACTTCTATTTGAGCTCCTGTATCTTCTTTTACACCAAATAATCTAGCAGGCATTACTTTCGTTTCATTTAAAACTAAGCAATCTCCCTCTTGTAAATAATCTAACACATCAGGAAATTGTTTATGCTCTACATTCCCCGACTCTTTATGTAATACCATTAGTCTTGATGCTTCTCGATCTAATAAAGGAGTTTGAGCAATCAGCTCCTCAGGCAAATCAAAATCAAATAAATTTACATCCATTTCTAACACCTCGTATATTTCAAGGGCAAGGGTGTAAGGGAGAATCTTTTAAAATTCTCCCTTTCTAATTCTTGCCCTACGTATTTCCTATTCCCTTAAACCCTATCTTTTCCAAAATCATGTATTATCATTTTTTCCCAAAAAATGAAAAAATAAGTGATAGTAATACACTTATGATAATACAAGTAACAATTGGGAAATAAAATGATACATTTCCTTTTTTAATAAAGATATCACCTGGAAGTTTACCTACAAATTTCATAAACAATCCAACTAATAACAATATAACACCTAGCGTTATTAACACTTTTGATATATCAGTCATTGCTCAGGTACCTGCAAACCAAAATGTTTATACGTTAAATCAGTTACAATTCTTCCTCTAGGAGTTCGTTGAAGGAATCCAATTTGAAGCAAATAAGGTTCGTACACATCTTCAATTGTTTGTGATTCTTCTCCGATCGAAGCCGCAATAGTATCAACTCCAACAGGACCACCTCGGAATCTTTCAATAATAGCTAGTAACAGTTTATGGTCGATATGATCTAGACCCGCTTCATCTACTTGCATTTGAATTAAAGAATCTTTAGCTATTTCAAATGTAATAATTCCACTGCCTTGTACTTGAGCAAAGTCTCTAACCCTTCGTAATAAACGGTTTGCAATTCGAGGTGTACCTCTAGACCTTCTAGCAATTTCTAAAGCAGCTTCCTTCTCGATTTCCATTCCATATAACTCAGCCGTTCTTCTAACGATTAATGCAAGCTGTTCAACTGTATAAAACTCTAATCGATTTAATACACCAAAACGATCTCTAAGTGGTGAAGAAAGCAAACCTGCTCTAGTTGTTGCACCGATTAGTGTAAAAGGTGGTAAATCAATCCTTACTGACCTTGCAGTTGCATCCTTTCCAATAACAATATCAAAGAAAAAATCTTCCATCGCTGGATAAAGTACTTCTTCCACTGTACGAGGTAGTCGGTGTATTTCATCAATAAATAACACATCACCAGGTTGTAATGACGTCAAAATCGCTGCTAAATCTCCAGGACGCTCAATCGCCGGTCCAGAAGTAGTTTTAAAGCCTACACCTAACTCATTCGCAATAATTGCTGCTAAAGTAGTTTTACCTAAACCAGGAGGACCGTACAATAAAACGTGATCTAAAGATTCGTTACGCATTTTTGCAGCCTCAATAAAGACTTGCAAATTCTTTTTAACTTTATCCTGCCCTATATATTCTTTTAATGTTTGAGGCCTAAGTGATAGTTCTTGATCAAAATCTTCACGATTACTTTCACTTGATAAAATTCGATCATCCATTTTCATCACCTCTTAGCTTGCAATAGTAATTGAAGTGCTTTTTTAATATATTCATCAGTTGAAAGTGGTTCACTTTTCAATAATGGTACGATCTTTTTAACTTCTTTCTCTGCATACCCTAATGCTTTTAAAGCTTCAATGGCATCATCTAATGAAGATGCTGCATTTTCTTTTTCTTCCATCGCATCTATGTCAGTAAATAAATCTACTTGTACCGTTCCAAAAACTTTCTCAAGTTTTCCTTTTAAGTCTAGGATCATTTGTCTTGCTGTCTTTTTACCAACGCCTGGGAATTTTGTTAAAAAGGCTTCATCCTCTTCTTCAATTGCTTGAACAATTTGATTTGGCTCACCTGTTGCAACAATCGCCAAAGCACCTTTTGGTCCGATTCCAGACACACTTAATAATTTTTGAAATAAAGTTCGTTCATCAAGCGTTTTAAAACCATATAACATCATAACATCTTCTCTTACGTAAAGATGTGTATAAACTTTTAAGATTTCATTTGAAGGTCTAAAAACATATGGATTAGGTGTAAATAATTGATATCCCATTCCATTATGATCGATTACTATATATTCCGGTCCAACCCATTCTATCTTTCCAATTACGTATTCGTACATGGTTTTCTCCCCTTTTTACATGTATTCCATTGTACCATATATAGAAGAAGGAAAAAAATAGTCGGGTGTCGAAAATAAAAATTTTATACATAGGTATTAACGATCGAAATAGTTAAAAGTGATTATCTATATAAATTGCCATTTCATAAAAATACGATAAGGAGGCAATTATTTGAACTTATTTCCGAACATTTTAACTGAGCGACTTTATTTAAGAGAAGTTAACATTACTGATACAAATCGATTGTTTACTATATTATCTAGAGAAGATGTTACGAAATATTATGGATTAGATGCACTAACAAATAGTAGTCAAGTGATTGACTTAATTCATTTTTTTAGAGAAATGTATGAAACACGTAGTGGCATCCGCTGGGGAATTATTGAAAAAGAGACAAACAAATTAATCGGAACATGTGGATTTAATGCCTATCAAGAACGTAACAAAAGAGCTGAAGTTGGCTATGAGATCCACCCAGATTATTGGCGAAAAGGGTATGCAACTGAAGCTGTAAAAGCTTTATTAAATTATGGATTTGATATGCTACAACTAAATCGAATAGGAGCTATCGTCTATCCAGAAAATCTACCTTCACAAAAACTTCTTGAAAAAATTGGATTCACTAATGAAGGTTTATTAAGAGAGTATTTAATTCAAGGTACCTCAGTTCATGATACATATGCTTATTCAATCTTACGGAAAGAATGGGTTATTTAAGTACAAGGTCATAGCTAAGAATCTATTAATGAGAGTAAGACTAAGAGCCTCAAGAAAAACTCTTTTGTTTTTTCAGTGTGTTGAAATATAAAATGGTCAATAGGCTATTTATTTAATTTAATGGACAATTTATTTGTGGCATACCAATAAACTTTATTAATTGCTCTTTTTCAGAATTTTAAATATTAAGAAATCATTGTTTGAAGAACAATTTCAATTATTAGTTTATAGGTAGATGATTTATCGATATTAGCAAAATAACCCAGTATATCAATTTTTATTTTTCTCTAAGTAAGAGGGATTAATAAGGTTCTTTTTAGTATGCTTTTTTTATTTTGATAAGTGATTGGAACGAAAGGATTCTCGACTCCTATGGGAAATGCGGGAAGGCTGAGACCCC
>NZ_NUCO01000148.1:0-8476 GCF_002555445.1 Bacillus sp. AFS017336 | reverse complement strand
TGTAGTGGAAATCAACATCAGACAGCTTCCTTTACATTGATAAATATTGCTCCTCTGTTGACAAGTCCTTTTTCCAACAGCATAAAAAACCCACAAGAAAAAACTCTTGTGGATTTCTTTATGACTTACCAAATTTTAATTTATAATTCTTTCATACTCTTTTAAGTAATGTAATAGATAATCGTAATGATTTTTAGTCGAAATTTTTATTCCTTCTTCAAGTTCTTTTTGTTTATTTACTTCTAATTTATTCGTATCAATTTGAAAAAAAGATTCAATAATATTATTCCCACTTGGCGTTCCAATATATAAGTTTAACATCCCACTTGAATTGATTCCTAAATAACCTTTCGACTTCAACGTAGGAGAAAGATCATTTATTTTTTTCATCAACACAATTTGATCATCATTTTCTTCTATAACTTTCCAACCTTTAAATTCTTTTTTTACTTGTCCAAGTGTTTTATGTTGATTAATATAGATTTCTTCAATCACTTCACCGTTTATATACACCTTATGTAAAATGATTGTAATTCCCTTATTAGTCGTACTTTGGCGATGAATATTATGATGTGCTGCCAATGTTTCAGTTTGTGCCGGAATTAGTAGTAGTGCTATTAAACAAACAAACATTAAAATAAACTTTTTCACAAACATCCACTCCCCTAGACAAAATCATAAAGCTTTTTTAGTTTGACCATTCATTTTTACTTTATCCAAGTGTTTTATATTTTTTTCTTTCTAAAGGCTCAGTTAAATTTAAATGTTGATTTCTGTACTAAAAAAAGGCTGCCTAATGAGACAACCTTTGGGTAAACTTTTTTAACTAAAGCATTCGTTCGTTACATAAGAAACACTATATTTCTAAAATAACAATGATGCTGTTTTAATAAATTGATAAGTTCAAAACACTGAAAACAAATTATCAAGGGAATAAAAATAGAATTAGTATAACGCCATTTATTCGCCTACTAAACCATCACCATCACGGTCATCCATATATTTATAGAGCCATGAATCGCGCGTAATTGGCATTTTAAAGCCAGCTGCTTTGGCTTCAGCGATCGTAACTCTTCCATTACGATTTGTATCCACTTTACTAATATCTTCATTACTATTTTTCGTTTTGTTAGCAGGAACATTGTTTGTTTTCGGTGGGGTACTGTTGGTACCTGTCGTTTTCCCTAAATTTTTGTTCACTTTATCTGGGTTTACATTGTCAAATTCATCTGTAATGGATCTGCCCTGAATTTTGTAAGTGAATTTATAATGTTTAGGAATTTGCGTCTTATTATTTGGATATTGAATTACTGCTACGAAATCAGTACAACCTCCTGCATCCCGAATCACTTTTTCCATATAAGCTTGATCGCCATGCCTATTCAGATTGCTGTCCTGAGGTGTAATGTTATATGCGTTTGATACTCCCCCAAGCGAGTCAGCAATCACATGCCCTTTATCCAAGATCGGACTCTCTGTACCAGGAACATTCGCTTCATCAGAATAATATCTACCTGATGATAAAACATGATCAGTATTCGAATTTTGAAGTGTTATCTTTTTCGCCTCAACACGAATTAACTGACCGTACTCATTTGTATACGCCCAATATTCCCTTTTTCCATATCCGACATCTACTTTGACATTCGGCTGTCTATATCCTGACATATCCCCGCCATTTACTACAATTAGGGTATATTTGCTATAATCAAATCCGTTTGTTGTACTTGTTACCTTTGAAGTGCTAGAAGCAGGAACACTTTTTTTCGGTTCACTTTCACTCTTTGGTTTTTCTGTGTCATCGGCAGATGTACTCTTATTGGCTTCAACAGTCTTAGAAGCCGTGCTCGTTATAGATTGCACTTTTTTTGCCGAAGTCTGTTCAGTGATTTTTCCGCAACCTGTAAATACAGATACTAAAATCACAGTAAATAAAATCAAAATTAATCTTTTGTTCACACTTCGCACACCTTTCTCATGTTTCTACTCTAAAAATCACATTTTAACGATAACACATTTTGGCCTTTTGTTGGAAAATACCTATTATTGTTATTGAATCCTTATGCTACTATCCCGCCAGTTAGCTGCATAAAAAAACGGTCCCAATTGAGATTGGATATAAAGGTCAATTAGTAGCCCTTCCGATGGATTTCTCAGAATTGAAAGCTGTCACTCAAATGGTTTGGCATAAAGATAAGTGGATTTCCCCTGCACTTGATTCATTTCTAGCTACTGTATGTGAGTCGTTCTCTCACAAGGTTTAAGCTGAGATTAAAAACTAAAACAGTTAAAAATTAAAAAAGTAAACAGAAATAACTTAATAAGACGAATCCATATTTATAGGTTCGTCTCTATCAAATTATATTTTACCTCTCTATTTTTACATTTATATATGTTTGGTTCTTATGTTACCTATAGGTTCCTATGGTACCAGAAGGTTTCTATCGTACTTAAAAGTACGTTCTTTTTTTTATTTTTACTTTATTTAATAATAGCAATTGTAGAGAAGAGGTTACTTATAAACATCAAATTATAAGCGTGGCTCTTTTCTTTAAAAAAATTAATTACTTATCTTCATGTTATTCATGAAGACCTGTATATATAGGAGGATTTTTATGAAAGAGAAAAACTTGTTTCAAGGAAAATTAGGTTTTGGTACTGCTCCATTAGGAAATATGTTCCGTAACATCCCAGAAGAAGAAGCAATCGCAACGGTTGATGCTGCATGGAATAGTGGCATACGTTACTTTGACTCTGCTCCATTCTATGGTGCTGGTCTTGCTGAAATCCGTTTAGGAGAAGCATTATCAAAATACAATCGTGATGAATTTGTACTAAGTACGAAAGTTGGTCGTTTAATTCTTGATGAACTAGAAGATCCTACTGCACGTGACTTAGGAGAAAAAGGCGGTCTATTTGAATTCGGACGTAAGAATAAGCTTGTAAACGATTATAGTGCTGACGCAACATTACGATCAATCGAAGATAGTTTAAATCGTTTGAAAACTGATCGTTTAGACATTGTCTATGTTCATGATATTGCACAAGACTTTTATGGTGACGAGTGGTTAGCGCAGTTTGAAATTGCTCGTACTGGAGCATTCCGCGTCCTTTCTCAATTACGAGAAGAAGGTGTTATTAAAGCTTGGGGACTTGGCGTAAATAAAGTAGAACCTATCGAAATTGCATTAGAATTAGGTGAACACAAACCTGATGTTAGTTTATTGGCTGGACGTTACACACTTCTTGATCATGATCGTGCACTTCATCGATTAATGCCAGAAGCTGCTAAACAAAATGTTGATATTATCGTTGGTGGTCCTTACAGCTCAGGTATTTTAGCTGGTGGAACTCACTTCGAATATCAAAAAGCATCACCTGAAATTATCGCAAAGGTTGAGAAAATTAAAGGCATTGCACAACGACATGGTATTAGTATAAAAGCTGCAGCCCTTCAATTTTCACTAGCAAATCCAGCAGTTGCATCAGTAATCCCAGGTGCAAGTAAACCAGAACGTATCGCTGAAGACAAAGCTGCATTAAATGAAGTAATTCCAGCTGCATTTTGGCATGAAATGCGCGAACATAAATTAGTTGCTGAAAATGCACCACTACCAATTGATGTTAAATAACGCAAGAATTAACACTTAAATATCTTAAATAACTACAATAGGAGTGAATACAATGGCAAATACAAAAGTTACAATGGAAATCCCTGCTTCAGCAACACAAGTATGGAATTTAATTGGCGGATTTAATACATTACCAGATTGGTTACCATATATCCCAACTAGTGAACTAAGTGAAGGTGGTCGTGTTCGTAGTTTAGCGAACCCAGATGGCGATGTAATTATTGAACGCCTAGAAGCATTCAATGAAAAAGAGCGTTTATATACCTACTCGATTATGAAAGCACCATTCCCAGCGACTAACTATCTATCAACTATTCAAGTTCTTGAACATCCAGATAAAAATAAATCAATTGTTGAGTGGTCAGGTAGTTTTACACCTGTGAGTGTAAGTGATGAAGAGGTCATCGATTTATTCCATGGTATATATAAAGATGGATTGGAAGCATTGAATAAAGCTTTTAATGCATAAGTATAAAAGTTAGTTCAAATATTTTTAAAAAAACAAAGGGAAGCTCTTTTCCCTTTGTTTTTTTATTAAATTATTTACTTATGCAATAAACGCATGCATTAGCCAACCATGAACCCTCAGATTCACCACAGTGAATGGAAGTCTATGGTACTTTCATAGTAGTTGAATAAGAAGCCTAGCTTAAATATATTTTATAAATAAACACAGTTCTCTTAATTTTTTTTAATCGTATACTGAATTTTTATATCATTTATCCGTTTTTTCACAATATCGTTTTGCGCATTTCTCGCACATTTGACCTGTAATGTCTTTCCGTTTAACCATGTGACATCAAAAAGATGATCTGACGCAAAGCAAACTATTGAAGAGTCTGATAATTCTTTGTCCTCATCTAAAATATATAATTCATACTTAAACGTATCGCCATTATTTCGATTGAAAATATGAGCAATTTTTTTCTGATTTGGTGAAACAAACTTTACAGGTGCGTCACCAACATATGGTCGCTTTCTACTCCAAAAGTCATCAAGATTATTCCACCATTTTAATGATTCAGGAAGTAAGAATTTTTTTATTCCATCGTGATTCCCTGCGTACTGTTGTATATCTTCAAGTAATCCAATGGTAGCAGCTTCTTTAACAACTTCATCTCCATTGATGTGCAATTGCTCAACCAACTCAAATATAGCTGGGAAATCATCGTATTGTCCTTTTTTATGTAATTCAGCTACATGTCGTGCAAAATCAGAGATATCTAAATACAATAATTGTTCTTCATTTTGTTCATAATTATCTTTTAGATATGCCTCCCATCTTTTTTTATATGACGGACATGCTCCTACTAATAACTTCATTACATCCTGTTTTTTAATTTCATTACTCACTTAGAACACCTGCTTTAAATTATTCTTAATGATCTATATTTCATTCATTTTTGTGTATTTATTCTTATTTATCATTAAGACAAAAAGTATTAATCAATCAATAGGCTCATGAAAATTTACTTCCTTATTCCACTAAATTGCCATTTTGTTGAATAAAAAAATAAGCTGCCAAAGCAACTCATTTTGTACAACGAAAGCAACGCGTTAGTTGCATAAGAAGCTTTAAGATTTACTTATTAAGTCCTAATCCATTCTCAATCCTATTTCTATCTACATCTTCAACCCAATCAAAATACTTTTTATAAAGCAACCGCAATCTTTCTACATTACGTGCAACCACTTCAAAACCTCTATCGTCATATATGAAGAAAATAATATCTTTAGTGACATTAACAAAAAAAACATCTGGATAACCAATTGAATATCCACCAAACCTTGGGTTTAATGGTGGGAAATCTTCATTACATGCTGCCTTAAGTAATTGATGTACATTGAAATCTTTCCGTTTACATTTTAACGAAAATTGTTGCATTTCATATTCTTCAGCATCGTCCATCTCGAACGGATATGGAAATGATTTAACCTGAATTTTGTTTAAATCATTTTTATTCTTTAGAAAACGCTTATAGACATTCAATTTTTTGATTCGTTTTTCTTTAGTTTTGTGCTTATACAGATTAGTTACAAGAAATAAATCATCATCCTCTTCAAATAGCTCATTAAATATTGTAGAAGTTTGTTTATATACAAGTCTAAACCTATCAAAATTTAACTCATCATGTTTTTTAAACTGATATATATTTCCTCCAAGTGAAAAGTGGATACCAAAGTCCCATTGATAATAAACACTTGGAATTAATTCGACATTTGGAAACTTATCGCTGAGATAGTCTTTTAAATTCATATAATTTTACTCACTTTCAAAAAAGTTCAATATTTCATGTTAAATATTGTATCATTCCTTATTCCACTAATCTGTCAGTTAGCTAAATAAGAAAATCAACAATATATCTAACAGACCTAATAAAAAAAACCTAAAGATTCTTTAGGATAGTTTAAAAACATGAAAATTAAATAGCTACTCAAATTTCAAAAAGAGTGATAAAGAAATCTGGGGCCACTTCAATTTTTGATTTGAATTTAAAACCAAAATTTTTATATAAGTTAATTGCTGGATAATTCTCTGATCCGGTTGAAACGATTACTTTTTTCGTTTTGACTATATTATTTAAAAAATTACCTACTAATTTTTTAGCAATACCTTGCTTAAAGTAATTAGTATGCACGACCAATCTACATATTTGGTATTCATCCTCGTTTTCTGAATAAGCTAAGAATCCCATTAATTCATTCTGATCCATATAACCAATAAAGATCTCGTTTGAGTCTGTAATGCTCTGTGCATTATCTTTTAATTGAGGGATTCCTTCAAAATTAATTAACTTTGCCTCTACTTTATATGCCGGTAGTTGTACATTTAAAATTAAATTTGCTATCTTAATGTCTTTATTATTTAATTTAGTGATCAAAAAATTTCTCCCCCAATACGTTCTATTCCTGCCCTTTCAACAAACCATTTAAAATATAAAAATTAAATAGTTCAGTGATTTTTTTAGGAGTAAGTGCATCATGTTCTTTCTCCCAATCTATTTTTAATGTTGTATAAAGTCGAAACATTACCATAGCAGTTATTTCAGGATCACATTCAACGATTTCTTTCTTGGCGATTGCTTCTTCAATTTTCTTTTGTATGTATAATATAATTGAATTATTTAAGCGTTTTAAAGCGTCGTACACAGCAATTGTTCCAAATTCTTTTTGTTCTTGAAGTAATTTTATTGTTAATTCATGTTCATTGTGAAATGCAATGAAAACTTCAATCCCTTTATGAGCCTTTTCAATGAATGAATCTTCATCACGAATTGATTGTTCAGCTAAAAATTTCATTTCATTAATCAAGTTATTGATGATTTCATCAAACAATTCTTCTTTATTTTTGAAAAAAGTATAGATCGTTCCTTTTCCTACATTTGCTTGTTTTGCAATCTGACTCATTGTAGTTGCCTTATACCCAAATATAGTAAATGACTTTGTGGCAGCTTCTAAAATATTTTGCTTTTTCAAAAAAACTCACCTCAAATTCTATTTTAAACCAATGGCCAATACGGTTTTTTGGTCAATATAAAAATCACTTTATCATAATGTTTATTCTATATCAATCGAGTTGTTAAACAATTCAAAATAGAACTAAAAAGAAGAAGCAAAAGCTTCTTCCTTTTAGTTAGTAGATTAACGGTTAGGTTTTGTCGCATCTTTTACATCATTTTTTACATTACGATACATATGTTTAACATTTTCTTTTGTATCGTATAATACATTCTTTGTAGCATTCGGGACGTTATTTAAATTGTTTCTAATTGTCCCATCGAATGTTATATAAACTTTTTTACCACTTGTATATGGTGACAATGTGTCTTTGATTTTTGAGCGAGTTGCGCTCTCATCAACATTTTTATTTACTAAATCTACTGCGACAAGTACCTGGTCACCAACAGCAACCGTGTTTGCGTCGGCTACATTTGACATTCGTTCTACTCGTTTAGAAATCTGGTCTGCAAACTTTCGCTCACCAGTTGTCATATTAGCGTTTGTACTTATATTTGTATAAGGTACAACAGGAGCTGTATTTAAATCGTTATTATAACGCACTTGATCCATATTGTAGTTTCTATTCGTATAATTGACATTTCTTCCATAAGTTCCATTATGGATTAAGCCATCATTCGAATATTCACTACTTAAACCTTCATTTATACGATCATTTCCGTAGTGAACGTTTTTCTTATTGAAATAATCTTTGTTATTCGGATAGTTAACGTTTTCATAACGATAATTAACCGCATAAGGGTTAGTCGGTCTATTGAAATCAACTTTTTCATAACCAACGTTTCTTTTGTGGTCATTCATGGCATTATTGTTTGTTCCACAAGCAGCTAATGATAAAGCTGTTAACACGGTACCTGTAGCAACGATAAGACCCTTTTTATTCAATATAAAACCCTCCCTTTAATTACAGCTAATTGTAATACTAAAAATGTATTACAAAGTTAGGATGACCTTTTTAGGGAGTTTTTAAATTGTTAATTGATGGGATGAAACTCATAATAAGTAAAAAACTGCTTCATTGTATTTAGCTACTGAATGATTGGGAAAATAAAAAAAGACGATTAAAAATAAATCGTCTTTTCAAGGTAACTTTTTTAATTTTCATCTTCCTCAAAATATGGAACTCCGTATGATGACTGATTATGAGCATAAGGAGTAAATAATTGCGAATTTGGATCAAAATAAGGCTCAGATGAATCACGATACATAGGTGTATTTGGTCCAGTAGCATAAGGTGAAACAACTGGCCCATTACCTTGGAATTTTGGATAGTCCATAGCTGGCATTGTTGCTGGGAAGTTTTCATTTGGTCCCATATATGCTGG
>NZ_NUCO01000147.1:0-14032 GCF_002555445.1 Bacillus sp. AFS017336 | reverse complement strand
TCGATGGTAGTTGGGGGTTTCCCCCTGTGAGAGTAGAACGTCGACTGGTAAACAAAGCATCAGCTCTTCAGCTGGTGCTTTTTTTATTTTAGAAGCTGTTAATTAGAATGAGAACTTCTTTATGTAACTAATGACGGCTTAACTGAATTTGGTAAATAGATTTCTTATTGCGGCTATCCTTATAGAAGTTTTAACTGGAGAAGTGAAGTTTTAATCTTTCTTCAACTATCATGTAAGAACAGATATTCCTGTCATTCACTGTTGTGAATCTTGGTTTTATGGATTGCTAAGCATATGTTTGTACAGTACATAATCGGCAGTATAGTTGATTTATTTTAGTTTAGTAGATCTCGCTTATTAGCTGGATAAAATTGAATTCAACAGAATGAAAAGTTAAGATCAGTATACTTAAATTTGTATGGATAGCTTCTTTATTCAATCCTGCACCTGCAATAATATACTATAAGCATTTATCTTTAAGATGTAAGATTTGATGAGAATAACTTGAAAGTGAAAGGAGTTTTTCTCGTGAATATTACATCTTTTTTAGTGTATTGTTTTATTGTTACATTTACACCAGGACCAACTAATATAGTAATATTATCGACAGTGCATAATAATGGGACAAAAAAGGCGATGGAATATACGTATGGTGCAACAATTGCATTTGGATTATTACTTGTAATTTCTGCTATGGTAAACACTATTCTAATAGAGGTCATACCGAAAATTTTAATTATTATGCAGATAGTAGGAAGCGTTTATATGCTTTATCTTGCATACCAAATTTACAAAATGGATTCATCAAAGTCATCCGAAAATCAAACAGGAACATTTATGTCCGGATTTCTTATGCAGTTTTTAAATCCAAAGGTAGTATTATTTACAATGACAGTAATTCCTAGTTATATACTGCCCTATAATGTCAAGTTGTCTGCAGTTACATTTAGTGTTATGGCTATAACAATCATTGGATTCTTAGCATTTATTACTTGGGTGCTTTTCGGGTCAATCTTCAAGGTGTTTTTACAGAAACGAAAAAAGACCGTCAATATTGTAATGGCATTATTCTTAGTTTATGCTACGGTCATGATATGGATGTAAGTAAGCTTCTAAAGAGGTGAATTTAATGGACAAATTTATCTATAAAAAATCATTAGGTATTACTGCGCTATCAGCAAGTATTACTGATTTTAAGTATAAAAAGCACTCTCACAAGGAGTACGCAATAGGTGTAACATTACGCGGGATTCAACAGTACAATCTTGATGGCAGCTTACAATTATCACATCAAAATGGTATTATGCTTTTTAATCCAGAACAGGCACATGACGGTATGGCACATGACGAGTCTGGTCTTGATTATGTTATGCTCTATATCGATCCACAATTGCTTTTAGAGGTAATAGAGAAAAAGGATATAGTACGTTTTACAACTCCAATAATCTATGATTATATTCTCGAACAAAAAATATTAAGTCTTACAAATGCGATATTTACCGGAAAAGATGAAGCTTTGTGTAGTGAATTACTCGTATCTCTCACAGAGGACCTTCTTCAAACTAATCTTTCAACAGATTATAAGAAAGATAATGTTCTCGTGGGTAAAGCAAAGGATATGATTCATACTAATTTAGAAAGTGTTCTTAGACTAGAAGATATATGTAAAGAGCTTAATTTATCGAAATTTAAGTTTATTAGATTATTCAAGGCTCATACTGGGATATCACCTTACCAATACTTTCTTAACTATAAGATCGAACATGCAAAACAGTTAATTGAAAAAAATAGAGATATTTATTCAGCAGTAACTGAGTGTGGTTTTGTTGATTTAACTCATTTAAATAAACACTTTAAAAACGTCTATGGAACAACTGCATTTGAATACATGTCACATTTAAATTGAAGTGACGAGAGATCGCATCATGTTACACCGGAAGAATATGACTTTCAAAAACAAAATGTAAAAAAATAATAGAAAGTTTTTATCTTAAACATATAATAAATCCGTAGTAGATCATCTTTACTTTTCAATTTCCACATAGTATGATGATTTCAATAAGTTAGATTTCAATGAATATAATAATAAATGAGGTGCATTTTGTGAGTGCAGTAGGTTCTAAATAGGAAAAAATTAAATGAAATAAATCGGATGGAAAAAAGGGGAATTTAAAGAATTCATACCCTTAATTTTGTCATGTATTTATTTCAAAACCTATGAAGATACCTACAATACTTTATAATGCGTGTAATGAAATTAGTAAGGCTATACTTTGATAGCTTATTTAACTATATTTCAATTATGATTGCCTTGTAATGTGATTAAAGCTGCGGTATCTCTCCGCAGCTTTTTTATATTTTTTCGGGTAAAAAAGAAGATATATTATATCCCTCATTGAAATCTGGCGTGTAGGTATCTCCATTTATGATTCACTTAAATCATATTAAAGAGGAGAATTTAAATTGAACAATAGTACATTTGAAAAATTACAATATAACGAGTTAAAGGAAATAGTAAAAACCTATTGTGTGAGTGGCTTAGGTAAAAAATTGATCGATCAATTAGAACCTAGCTCTAATATGAAAGCAGTTAAAAATAGATTAAATGAAACAACAGAGGCTCGGGCAATTTTAGATGCAGAAGGCCATGTACCGTTTTTAGGAGTTTCTAACATTGAAAGTATTATTCAAAAGCTAGAAAAGGGCTTGATATTAGATCCGAGTGATTTAATCAGTATTTCTGATTTTTTAAGAGGGTGTAGAAGAATTAAAAAGTTTATGCAAGAAAAAGTGTTTTTTGCACCAATTCTTGCATCTTACGCAAATTCAATGAGTGAATTTGTAAAGGTTGAAGATGAAATTAATTTTTCAATTAAAGGAAACAGCGTGGATTCTGCGGCTAGTAAAGAACTGAAAAGAATAAGAAATAATATTGAAGCAGTGGAAGGGAAAATTAAAGACCGCTTAAATAAATTTTTGAATAATAGTGCTAATAAAACATATATTCAAGACTTCTTTATTAGTAAGAAGGATGATCGATATACAATTCCAATTAAAGCTTCTTTTAAAAAGCAAGTTCCTGGAGCAATCATTGAAGTTTCATCTAAAGGGTCGACTGTTTTTATTGAACCAAATACTGTTACGAAATTAAACAGTGAGCTTGCCAGCTTAAAGGCTGAAGAGGCAATGGAAGAATACCAAATATTAGCCACCCTTTCAGGTATGATTTTAGAGAACATTTATGAAATAAACATAAATATGGAGTTAATTAGTCAATATGATATGGTATTTGCAAAAGCGAAGTTTAGTAAACAAGTTGGTGGAGTTGAACCTAAACTAAATGACTTTGGATATATCAAGTTAGTTCAATGTAAGCATCCGCTATTAACAGGTGAGGTAGTTCCACTTAATTTCGAGATAGGGGAAAGTTATCGTAGTTTAATCATTACTGGACCGAATGCAGGTGGAAAAACAATCGTTTTAAAAACAATTGGATTACTAACTTTAGCTACAATGTCAGGTTTTCATATTATTGGAGACAAGGAGACAGAAATTGCTGTTTTTGAAAAAATCTTTGTTGATATTGGTGATAATCAAAGTATTGAAAATGCTCTAAGCACTTTTTCATCACATATGAAAAACCTTTCGGATATTATGAGGGTTTCCAATAATAATACACTTTTACTATTTGATGAAATAGGAAGTGGTACTGAACCGAATGAAGGGGCAGCATTAGCAATATCCATTTTAGAAGAATTTTACCTTATGGGATGCATTACAGTTGCAACTACTCATTATGGGGAAATCAAGCGGTTCTCAGAAATGCATAGTGACTTTATGAACGCAGCAATGCGATTTAATAGTGAAACACTAGAGCCAATGTATAGGTTAATAATCGGGAAATCAGGGGAAAGTAATGCGCTTTGGATTTCTAAAAAAATGAATATTCACGAAAATATTCTTCAAAGAGCAAAAGAATATATGGAAAATAAAGAGTACCGATTGGAAAAAGTGAATGAAAGTGCAATAAGGAAGCCAAAGATTGTTAAAGTGAAAGCTGAAGAAAGGGTTAACTATCAAAAAGGTGATCGAGTAAAATTATTAGACTTAGATAATGTTGGAATAGTCTATAAAGAAATCGATCAATACTTCAATCTTGTTGTATTTTATAACGGAGAATTAATCGAGGTAAATGAAAAACGAATTACATTAGAATTAAAAGCAGCTGAACTTTATCCGGATGGATATGATTTAGATTCTTTATTCGTAGAATACGCGACGAGGAAACTGGAGCGCGATATTGAACGAGGTTCGAAAAAGGCTCTCCGAAAAATTCAAAAAGAAATAAGAAATAACAGGGAGTAATATTTCGAGTAAATATTCGATCAACCAAAAATCCGAATTTTTATTAGAAAAAGTTAAAATTACGAAGATTACAAGGCAAATCAGACCTTCAATGAATAGACTATACGAAACTATATGATTGGGGTCTTAAATATGAAGAAATTTTCTTATATAGATTTAATCGCCATATTAAATATAGAAGACGCACATCCAGGTGGTTTTGATTTAACGAAAAAAATAATAAAATTTCTTCCAATAACATCGGAGAGTTCGGTTTTAGAAGTAGGATGTGGCTCAGGTAAAACAGCTTGTTATTTATATGAAAATTACAATTGCTCTATTACTTCAATCGATCTAAACAGCCGGATGCTAGCTAATGCTAAGAAACGCTTTAATAAAATGAGAATCCCAATTGCCTTGCATCAAGCAAATGCAGAGAACCTTCCATTTAAAGATGACTCATTTGATTTTATTATTTCTGAATCAGTAACGAGTTTCACGAATGTAGATAAATCATTACCTGAATATGTAAGAGTATTAAAAAAAGGTGGATATTTTCTCGCGATCGAAATGACGTCAGAAAGACAATTAACTACAAACGAAGAAAGTGAAATAAATGAAGTATATGGAATTCCAAAAGTAAAAACGGTAAGAGAGTGGGAACAGAGTCTAATTAAAGGTGGATTTCGAGATTATAAGATCCTAAAAGGAAATACGGTTATGAACACTTCAACAAAGTCAACGGATTCACTCCCTTTTCAAAAGTTACCACCTGAAGGAGTAGAATTACTTCATAGGTTTCAAGAGTTGCTATTGCGATTTAAAGATGTGTTAGGCTATAGGGTTTTTTTATGTAGAAAAAGATAGGGTTAAAAGACTGTTTTAAATGTTGGAATGAAAAAGACTGCTTTTCAAGAGATGTTCTAGTTGGATCATCTTCTTAAAGTGCAGTCTTTTATTTGTTATCCTTTATGCCATAAGGCTGTACAGGACTTTTATCATTATTCCTCACCCTTTAAAGCAAAGGTACCCCAAGGCTGAATATAATCAATAAGGAAATGCTCTTCTTCCACAACATCCCCAATATAGTTTTTCCTACTATCTAGCGGCATGTCTTGCAATACAACTTGGAGCTCGCCCTTATACTTACCAAAGCTATTGTTTCCAATGAAAATTTTCCCTTTTTGCTGATTAATGCTGTTGCGAATTGGGAAATCTTCTGCGGCATATTTTTTCCTAACCTCTACAGAACGAATCATGTATTCACTAATGTCGCCACGTCTTACGTGAAGTTCACCCAAAGCTATGGTCTTTTCTGTATCAGATGTCTCCGGCAGAAGCTTTACTTTTAGTTCCACTAAATCACGGTTAAGGGATCCAAGTAGCTTCAGTTCATCAACGGATGCATACGCATTTCCGATTATGATATCATCGATTAACTTTGTCGCCCATAAATGCTTTGCTTGTACATCGATTGGTAACGAGCGATGTTGTTCTAATGTACATAAGCCATCATTAATGTCCCAAGGACCAATATTACCGTGATGGGAAGTAACAAATGCTGCTGTACGGATTCCATGCTTTTTAAATCGTTCACTGCATTTTATAAAGAAGTCATATGGCAAACCTGTATACTTTTGCGGATAAAAATTATGACAACCGAGCAGAAGATTCTTATTGGCTTGGTGAGTTAATATGTTCTCTAGATAGTCGACATCATTACTCATGTTCAGTTCTATCTTGAGCCCATATGAGTTATATGTCATCTTTGATTCTTTTAAACCGTCAAAACCAAGATCTAGTCGGATTCCGTCCGCACCCAGTTGAGCAAAGAAGCTTAAGTCATCATAGCTGATATCTAGTTTTCCAAAAACAGCTGGCGCAACATCCAAAATGACTTCCATCCCCAGGGATTTTGCATACGCGATTATATCTATAAATTCTTCCATAATAACTTCTTTTGGTTTATTCACAGAAAGAAGACAGGTAAAAACTCGTTCGAATCCGTACTGAGAAGCTAGTGCTAAATATTCCTTGTCTTTTTCGGGTTTTGAATGTTCCGGGTATATAGAAACCCCTAGTTTTCTTGTCATTACCGTTCTTCCTCCTAATAGACTATAATTTTCTTGCAGCAGTTAGATTTGTAACGTAGGCTCTATATCTTGTTGAAACGAATACACTGCAAAATACAGTTGTGATAATTATTATAGAAACAAACTTACTACCGATGAGTACAAATACGACGATGGATAAACCGATAGCTAAAATAGAAATACCAATCGATGCCCAAGGAGTGATCTTCCTCCCAAAGTTTGAGCGATCGAATAAAATATGAGCTGCTATTAAGGCGAAAACGGCACTTATCATTTCAAACATCTTAGGCTGCTTGTCTCCCTTCTTCTTCGACTTTCAGTTGTTTTTTTTCAAACACTTTAAAGAACGGATAGTATATAACTAATGCGATACAGAAGTTTAGAATAGAAAGGGCACCTGCTGAGAATGTCCAGTTTGTACTAATCACAGCCCCAATTGGCGCAAGCATCGTGAATGGCAATTTTGCCATCATCATTGGAATAAGACCAGAAACAACTGCGAAGTAAGAGATCGTCGTTGTCACTAATGGCGTAACAATGAATGGAATACAAAGTATAGGGTTCATCACGATCGGAGCACCAAAGATAATAGGCTCATTGATATTAAATAATCCTGGAACAAAGGCCAATCTGCCTAAATCCTTTAAATATTTTACTTTCGAGAACATAAACAGAACAACAAGAGCCAAGGTTGATCCAGCTCCGCCTATCCATACAAACCATTGAAGAAATTGTTCCGTGAATAAATATGGTAGGTGGTGCGCATTACCAGTCTGTGCAAATTTATCTGCATTCTCAAGGATTGCCGTATCCCACATAGGACGAATGAGCGGATCCAAAATTGCTGGACCATGAATACCAAGTGACCAGAAAAATACGATTAAGAAAACTGTTAGTAATCCTCCAAGTAAACTATTACCTACTAATATATTTTTAAGCGGAGAAATCAAGGTTGTAATAAACGAGTTAATATTGAAATTTAATCCGTAACGAATTCCCCAAAAGACAATTACAACAGCAAAAGTAGGGATAAGAGCGGAAAACGATTTTGCAACTGCTGGGGGAACACTGTCCGGCATCTTCACAGTAATATTGTGTTTTATTAAAAACCGATAAATTTCTACAGTTATTAAAGATGTAACAATTGCTCCGAATAATGATCCAGCACTTAAACTACTAATTGGTAACCAACGGCCAGCATCGATAACTCCTTCTACTGGCTGAGTTACCTGTACAGGCACAACACAGGATATTAGAAATGCCAGCATTGATAAAAACCCAGCATTCAATTGATCCAATTTATATGACTCCGCTAATGCTGAACCTACGCCAAATGCCGCATATAATGACATTGCGCCTACCGTAAAACGAAATGGAATATCGAGAGCGGCTTTATGCGGTGCGATCCATTGAGTGAACGCATCGACTGGGAAGTTTAGAAAAAGAACAAAAAACGATCCAACAATTGTCAACGGAAGCGTGGACATCACGCCATTACGTACTGCTAGTAAATGCCTTTGTGAACCAATCTTATAAGTGAATGGAGCTATTTTATTCTCCAAAAAGCCGAATAATTTATTCATCTCCTTGTAATCTCCTTTATTTGATATGTTTTTTCAATACCATATAACCTCATGGTGTGTTTTTCGATGCTGATTATCTATAATGTGTTCTGTCCATCTTTCAGCGTTATATCAAGTCAGCATAAAACGATTTTCTTATGCTTTAGAAACCATTGACTCAGCATGCTGTAGAATAGCTTCACCGTTACACATTCCGTAGTGCATTTGATTGATGACTTCGACCGGTACATTATATTGCTTGCCTAATTCTTGAAATCTTGGTAGTGAAAAGCGGATTTGTGGCCCTAAAAGCACGACATCACAGTCTTTTATGTCATCTTCTGCCTTGCCTTGGTCAACAGCTTTGATCATATACTGTTTTCCTTGGCTTTCTGCTGAAGCCTGCATTTTTTTGACGATGATACTAGTGGACATTCCTGCTGCACAACATAATAAAATTTTCATGATATATTTCTCCTTTTAACATAATGTAATTTCTTCTTTAGCTAATTAAATTGTTGACCTTATAAAGGAACTTGATTTGTATCTATTTTTTCGTGTAATGAAATGATTTCTTCAGCGAGCTCCCTTACCGTGATCGCATTCATCAGATGATCTTGCGCATGGATTAAGAGTAAGCTGATTTCAGTTTTATTTTCACCGGCTTCATCTTGAATAAGCGTAGTTTGAATTTGATGGGCAAGCCCTAATTCCTCTTTCGCCTGTTTCAGATTTTCTAGTGCTTCTTCCATTTTTCCGTTCTTGGCGAATCTGATTGCTTCTAATGATAAACTGCGTGCATTTCCGCCATGTAAAATAATTTGAAAACTGATTGGTAAGCTAGTTTCCATATTTACCTCCTTATATGTATAAAAGCGTTTTCTTTGATATTTGTATTGTAATTCGTAATCCATTTCGGCTAAATATAAAAAACTTCCGTTAGAAACGGAAGTTTTTAGCGTGTTACTCAAATGGGGGAGGAGCTATAAGTAAATGAACATAGAGAAATATAGAAATTGGTAACTTGGGAGGGGGGGCTATGAGTAAGGAAAAAGGAAAGGTATGAAAAGAAGTAACACAAGGGGGGATGAGTAAGGAAAAGAGCAAAAATATGAAAGGTAGTAACTCATATAAAGCCGTGTAGAACCAAACATGACACTACTTTTTAAAAACAACGACTTTTTTTAACAACATAAAAAACTTCCGTTACAGACGGAAGTTTTGAAATAGGATGCCGAAAGTTTTTATATAAAAAATACGCCTATCTAGCATGTATCAATTTATTAAACTCTTTATGACTGGTGCAGCCGATTATTTTATCTACAGTACTTTTATTATCGAGAATGTTGTATAGGAAATCATATAAATATTGCAGATCACTCTTATTGTCTTTCTGTACGCTAAATAAGCAAATTAATTGTACAGGTGTTCCACCCCAATCTACTGGCTTAGCTAAAGTACAAAACGCGATAAACGTCTCTTGGCTCATATTTTTGATAGGGTGCGGTATTGCTACAAGGTTACCGAAGGCTGTAGAAGAGGACGCTTCACGCTCCATGACTGCAGCACAGAAGGGGGTGTCTCCCAGCTGTAAATCAACAATCTTGTCACTTAAAAATCGGATGACTTCCTCTCTTGAATCCATTTGTTGTTGTAAAAAGACTAGTTCACTCTTTACATGGGCACTGATGTCCCCGCTGTGTTGTTGAAATATATTATTTCTGATTTTGCTAACATCATCTTTCCCCAGAATTGTGTTTACCTTTATAACAGGCACAGATATATCCTGATCGATTGTCACTGTACTAATAATAAAATCAATCTGACCATCTAATATAGAATCTTTCAAGTTATAATAGCTTACGATGTCGACAATATCCAAAGTTACCCCAAAATGCTCAATTAATTTGTATTTAAGCAGCTGGGCACTTCCCTTTCCTGTTGCACAAACGATTAAACAACGCTTTTGTTTTCTGTTCTTTTTCTGCCTCTCGATGGACGCACCTAAATGAATGGCTAAATATCCGGTTTCGCCTTCTTCAATTTCTTTGTTTATCTTGTCGCTAATGACCTTAGATGCAATTAAGCCGGCTTCGAACGCTAAGGGATATTGTGTTTTGATATCCTGAATAATTGGATTTCTCACATTCAGCCCATATTTGATCCGATTTAATGCTACATATAAATGTTCCGCCATATTCAGCTTCAGTTCTTCATCATGCTGCAAATCTATATTCATTTCTTCAAAAACGGCTTGAAGAATTTCTTCTATCATATGATGCACTGTTTCCTCTTTTGAAGCTACCTCGAATGACGGATAGCTCGCTACCTTTGTTCCCATTAAGTGGATGGTTATATAAATACTTTCTTCATATGGAAAGTGAATAGAAAATACTTTTTCTAGTTCAGATAACATTTTGCAAGAAATTGGGTATTCCTTTGAATGTTTAATAGATTTCGTGTCGATATTTATTTCTGTTATTACGCTGCCACTTCGGATTCTTTCAATGGAAATGATAATGTGCACTAATAAATTTTCAAACTCCTGGTCAGATAGTCCCATGTCCTTTTCCTTTAGGGAACGTAGCATAATTTCTTTGACCGTCTCTATTTCAAAGGATTTGAACAGCTTCAGCAGATATTGTACATTTTGCATAAGCGGAGTGTGGATATCGCGATTGAAGTAATACTCCGACATGCAAGAGCGGATATCAAATTCATCACCTTTTACGCTTACGCCGTAGTTTGGTCGTTTCTCCAGAATTAATTTATATTTTCCCAATAACTTCTTTACATCTTTTATTAAATTATTCACAGTAGATTTGCTAACGTAAAGCTCATCTGCCAAGTCCTCTAACTTTATATAATCTGGCGAACCGAGCAATCTTCTTAAGATATATAAAACACGTCCAGTCTGGTCGATGGGAACATCAGAATGGTTCCCGATATTCTTTTGATGGTGTGTTTGAATAAACGAATAAAAAGAATGGTCATCTTGGATTTCTAACAGATATCCATTTCCTCTGTAGGATTGGATAACCGCACCGTGTTCGCGAATGAGCAAATTTAACATTTTTATATCGGCTCGAATCGTACGAGAGGATACATTTGCAAATTTTGAAAGGTAATTTCCATTAATGACCGACTTTGTTTTAAGAAATTCCTCCAGTATAAAAATTGACCGAGGATGCAATTGAATCAATTATCGTCCCCTCCCTTATTATCTATCTCCTCTTTAATAGGTTTTGGTGCAAACACTTACGAGAGGGCAAGTGGCTTTATGGTATCAGGAAAAAGTGCTTTTCATCGAGCCACTGTTAAAATGACTAAATAATGGTTAGATCACCATTAAAGATACGTATCTATATATAGATTGTACGGTAAGCGTTTTCAAACCTTGAACTGAGTAGGCTTAATAAATTGTTGTTTCTTTTTTTACATATTCACGATAGCATAGAATATTAAGCAAGTCTATATAACGTTATAATGTTTATTTAAGGGAAAATATGGAACAATATTTCCTGTAGATTATAGAGTGAGTGAGACGGAAGGTGGTTCGACTAGATTAAAAAACTCCTTCAATTATATAAATCCAAATCAATTTGTTATTCAGATTTAGAGAGTTATGGATATGTATGAGGGGAGAGGTTTATATCTTTCTGGTATTCAGGTTATCGAAATAGAATATAAATTGATTCAAAAACAAAGATGTATTCAGTGAGCGGAAGGAATAAAATATAGAACGTAAAAGAGGGGCATTCAAAAAAATCTTGAACAATGCTTCTTTTCGAAAAAGAATGGTAAAAGTATTAGAGGATGAGAATAGGTTGCCTAAAAGAAAAATGGAAAAGGAATTAAATCACCTTCCCATTTTATTAATTGTTCTATAAAGAGTATCTGTTTTATTAATATTACAGAATATCGGCCATACGACTGAAGAAGAATTACCTATTATATATACCCTTGTTTCAAATGATTAATTTTTTCTAGAGTACCGACCTAAAGTTTATGTAGATCTAACTAGTTTTTTCCAGTAATCCCAAGCTACTAGATATTCGTTTAAATCCTCTGGATGATACTTTATGCATGTAGCTAGCCTAAGGTATAATCCGACTAATACTTCTTCAAATAGATATCTCGAATCAGTGTTTTGTAAAAATTTCAATTGACTCGCTGCATAATATAATATTTCTTTTGTTAGATTATCTGGTGAAGAACAAAATGCATAGATTAAATCATAAAGCGGATCCCCAAAAACAGGAGTGGGATCAATTACTCCATTTAACTTGCCCTTATTAAAAATAAAATTATGTACACCACAATCACCATGGATTAAAAATGGATCTCCTTGAATTATCATTCGATTTGTATTGTTAACTATTGAAAGGATAAGATTATGATCTTTTTTAAGTAAATGAGAATCTAAAATTTTATTAGCTTCTGTAATTCTACTCAAAAGAAAATTTGTCCAAGAATACGTTAAATCATCTGCCCAGCCCCAACCGGGAGCATTAGGATAAGGTTCATAATGATTTATCAGCTGTTCAACAAGTGATTTTAATAAGTTTTTTTTGTTATCTCTATCATAGTTCGTGTTTCCTTGAATAAAAGGATAAACTAAATAGTTAAATGATTTTTCAACAAAAAGTAAATTTGGTAATAAATTCACCTTATGATAGAAATTCAGAAAAAAAGATTCTGACTCTAATACTTGAGGATCATTTAATTTAACGATATATTTGGCATCTATATTACTATAGATTAGAAGATAGATACTGCTTGTTGTTCCACCAGTTAGTCGGATGTACTTAAGATCTCTTTTATGAAATAAACCCATTTCTGATAAATCATTTATTATTGCTTCTATATACATAGTCTCCTCACCCTCGATTATAATCGTTTATTTATTTAAGTATACTCTTCTAATTCACCGGTCACCATGAGGGTAGATAGGGAAATGTTTATTAATCTCCCTTGTGTTCATGGTTAAAAATGACTTAGCGATAGTAAGTGTATAGGTACATAAGGAGATTACGAATAAAATGATAATGATTCTTTTCATAATAATATCTAGCTCCTAGTTTTATTGTTCTAATACTATTATTCTGTCTCTAGGGGGATGAAGTTATTTTGTGTTAATAATTTGTGCTGAGTAGTGGGAATTTCTTAAAGATTTCTATAAGTTTTTTCATTTAAAAAGGGTGTCCCAAAAGTCAGTAACTGACTTAAGAGACATACCCACATAATTGAATATTAAAGTTTACTGGTCTATTAAAAGAAGAATAACGCAGCTAATGCGACTCCAGCTACAAAACCAAGTGCAATTGAAACACCGAAACCACAACCGAAGAATCCGCATCTAAATCCATCTCGATCGAAATCTCGGTTATCTCTTCTATCATCTCTTCTATCAAATCTTCTATCGAATCGTCTGTCAAATCTATCATCAAATCTATCTTCTGAACGATTACCAAACATATTATCAAAACGGTTTTCATTACGGAAACTTCTATTTGAAACATTTCTATCTGAGAAATCTCTATTAGATTGGTTTCTGTTCATATTACTTCTATTGCGATTTGATGATCTATTAGATGAATTAGAGCTTTGACGATGTTGATTTACTGGTTCAATAAATACTCGATCTTCAGTTACTCTAGTTATACGACCAACATGCTCATTGCCTTCTTTATCGAAAATGCGTACAACCTGCCCTCTAAAATTATTACATAATTGATGGGCTTCATTACATTGCATAACAATTCCTCCCTTTCTTGTACTAATCTATGAAGTGGAATAGTTTGCGCTTGTACTTATACCTAGTTGTACAATTAACTAATTAATTTGGTTGAAAATTATGTGAATTGTTTTAATGAATTTTTTTAAAATAAGTGCTTGCATTCAATTGGACGAGGTGGTATATTTGTTTATGTTGTCACGAAAAACAAGTCGACAACGAAAGAAAATAGTAAAAAAAGTTGTTGACAAATAGAACAACAAAATGTTATTATAATAAAGTCGCTTACGAGCGAC
>NZ_NUCO01000146.1:0-7985 GCF_002555445.1 Bacillus sp. AFS017336 | reverse complement strand
TATAAAGTAGTGTTGTTTGTCACTTTATCTTTTGTAAAGTTCCAAGGTAAATCTCCTGCAGCATCCTCGTACCATCCAACGAATGTGTAGCCTGTTCTTGTCGTTGTCGGTGCAGAGATGACAGTGTTATAATTTGCAGATTTGTCAGCTACTTGACTTCCACCATTGCTATTGAAGTGAACTGTATAAGAGTTAACATTCCACTTAGCATATAGAACCATGTCGCCGTCTACTTTGTCTGTTTCAAAGTTCCAAGGTGTTTTACCTTCTGCATCTTTATACCAACCAACAAATGTGTAACCAGTTCTTGTTGGTTTTGATTCATCAAGTAATGAATTATACTCTGCCTTCACTGAGACAGCTAATCCAGCATCTTGCGTGTCATAGATAACAGTGTATTTTGCTGGTTTCCATTTTCCATAAATTGTTTTTGTAGAATAGATCGAATTTGTGAAATCCCAAGG
This sequence comes from Bacillus sp. AFS017336, assembly GCF_002555445.1. Taxonomy (NCBI): domain Bacteria; kingdom Bacillati; phylum Bacillota; class Bacilli; order Caryophanales; family Bacillaceae; genus Bacillus; species Bacillus sp. AFS017336. The sequence continues at coordinate 7,521 of NZ_NUCO01000146.1, read as the reverse complement.
AATTGAACATGCTTCATCAGCAAACCAAGTTAAATCATATCCATGAGCTGTTGGTGCTGTAATTCTGCGTGCTACAATTTGATCTTTTGTTGCTTCCTTAACCTCCGCTGGAGCATCTTTTGAAACAACGAAATGTACATTATATCCATTTAATACTTTTTGTACTAATGTTACATCAGCATACTCTTTAGCTTTAATCGTAATCGTATAATCTTTAGCTCTTGAGAACAGACTTTGACCTAAAGTAATTGTACGATTTTCTTTATCTACAGTGTATTTCGATGCGTCTATTGCAAGACCGTTGATGTTAATACTAGTAATCGCATTTGCCCATTCTTTGTCACTGTATTCTAACACCATGTTGTTCCCTAATGCGTTATCTGTTGTATCTGCTGTCACAACTGAACCAGCTAACGCATATTTCGCGTAAAGGGTAATTGGTTTTGTGACAATGTTATCAAAATCAAATGGGATTGTTAAATCTTTATCCGCATACCAACCATAGAACTTGTAGCCTACTTTAGTTGGATCCATTGGTTTGGTCGCATTTCTGTCTACGATTTGAGCAGAAACTGGATCTCCACCATTTGATTCAAATGTAACTGTATAACCAATAACTTGGTCAGACACAATTACATCTTTATACCCTTCAGAAACAATCGTCACATTGACCTTTTGACCAACTGTGAAAAGTGCAGCTTTCAGTATAATGCTATTATTTGTGATTGTGTAATCCTTATTAAGAACTAAAGTTTTAGCACCTATGCTAACCGTTTTGATATTATTTTTCCATGTTCCATCATCTGTAAATGGTAACGTAATGTCACTTCCAACAATGTTTCCAGCAACATCTTTACTCACTGTAGGTGGAACTTTAATCCAACATAGATAGAATGTAGCATTATCAGTTATGAATTTAGAATTATTTTGTGAAATATCGGACTTCTTGTCACTTGAACCAGTTGCATCCAAGTATACGTCTTGACTAATCGTTAAATTCCCATTAGTTACATGCGATGCACCAGAAAGCATATTCGGAACAGATATTTTGCCGTAATTCAAACTATCAGCAAAGTAATAGTCATTTGCATTCTTTAACGTACCACCGTTTAAGTCAATATGACGTCTATAGCCTAGAAGAACATTTGGAATTGAAACCGTTTCTCCTGTTGTAGAAGTTACCGTTAATGTATAACCTTTAATTCCTCCAATATTTCCAAGAGTTGGCATCTCACTGAAGGCAAACTTTTGACCTAATGCTGTTTGACCAGCTTTAACAGCTTGATCATGTGTAGCCGTTGTGAAAGATAGAATTCCGTTACTTCCGTTAGACGATAGGTCATAAGTACTTGGGTCTAACGTATAATTCGTCGCTGTCGTATCTACTGAGCCATCACTCTTCATTCCATAGAATTTCGCTTCAATTTTTGCAATTTTGTCTTTTCCTGTTAACCAAGAAACATTAGTTAAATAATCTGGGATGTTGATGTTTAAATCGCCTTCTCCAAGCACCCATCCTATTCCAGTTACAGACGAGTTACTACCGTCGAATTTTACGCCATTCGGGTTTGATTTATCAACAGGTGAATAACTTTGAGTTGTATTCATTTGCCATTTTGCGTAAACAGTTATGTCTCCAGTTAAAACATTTCCTTGAAATGCTGATGTACTATAAGTTTTATCAGTATACCAACCAAGGAACTTATATCCTTGTTTCGTTGGTGCAAGAGTCATATAGTTTATCAAATCACTATTTGGACCATTCGATCTACTTGAGGCTGGATTGTATCCTACCGCCATCGGACTAATCTGCGTTCCACCCTGGCTGTCGAAGGTAACACTATATCCAACTGGTTGTTGTCCCGTATAGACTGGATCATATCCAGCAATTACATCAGGATAAACAGTGCCATCTGCACCTTGAGAGCTGATCGTAAATCTGTAAAGCTGTGGCAAATAACTTGCTCCGCCTGGGTTTACTGTTGCTTTACCATAAGTTGAACCATCATTTGGATTAAGCGTAGAATCCGTCATAAATGTTTTCGCATTAAACGTAATTTTTCCTGGCTTACTAATGTCATAATATTTTTGATTCGTATCTGAATTGATCAAATTAGTGATATCCATACTTTTACCATTAGTTGTCGTCACAACTACTTTATTGATTCCATTTCTCCATTTTGCATCCTCTGTAAAGTTTAAAGTCAAATCTTTACCGATATGCGCCACTGTTGGATCAGTAATGTTTGGAACCGCTGGCGTTGGAATTGGTACCGTTGAAATTGCTAAGGATTTTGTTACGTCCGGGTATCCTGTCGCTTTTATTGTCATCGTGTAATTCGTTGCCGTAGGGAATAACGATCCTGGGAACGTAATTTTTGATGGCATTGTTGCCGCTTGACCAGTTGCATCAGAATACACATATCCAGGATTGATTGTTACTAAATTTGTTACATCAGTTGTACCTAACATGACTTTTGTAATTGCTTTTCTCCACACTACATCATCTACAAACACTGTGCTTGTAGGAGCAAGTGAAATCGTAGCCCCATTTTGTAAATCTTGTAGCTTTGGTGTTGATTCGATTTTCAAATCTGGAGCTGGGAAATTAAGTTTTTGCATAACTTGCTGTACTGTATCACCAGCAGTTAAAGTAATTGTTGGTAATGCACCTACATAATCAGTTTTAAAAGTAGTATCTTTATCTACCGTTAATTGTGCAGTTGGAACACTTAATCCTGCATCCTTCGCACTTTGATTTTGTACTCCAAAGTTTTTAAAGATGTAGTAGAAATCGTTATAATTGATCCCGTAACCTGAACCGGTTGGTTTAATCCAGTAAATATCCTCGTCACGGTTAGTGTTTAAGAATGCTGTTTTGTTAGCAACTGTATTATTAGGATTATCAACATAACCTAAGTTTTTATATTGATAATAAACATCGATTTCTTTCAGTAAATCTTTCATGTCGATGACGTTATCGCCATTTACATCTCCACCTAATAGGATTGGGAACATACCTGGAATATCTTTTATCGTACCTGATTGATATCCGTATTTATTTTCACCAATTACCGGTGTTTGAGCATACCCTTTAAAATGTCCTGGTACACTAGCTTCGACGGAATATGGCTTGTTACTTACATCCATTGTTAAAGCATAATACGGATTAATAAATGTATAAGCCATTGTGTTATTAAATGATGTCGGTTGATCCGTTGTAAATTTTTTGCCCTTATCATCCGTTGCCGTTACTTTCGCACCTGAATCAACTGTGAATTGTGGGTAATTATTGTTTACGTTATTTCTTGCGAAAGATTCCGCTGCAACACGGCCCCTAAGTACAGAAATATTTTGTCTTACATAAGGATCATTCGTTGGGAACCATGCAACTTTTGTATCTTCACCTGACAAAGTTAAATTCGCACTTAGCAACTGATATGGGAATTGTCCTGTAATCGGATCAGGACTATTATAGGTCACATCTGCTTCTATAATTGGCATATCATGGTCAAGTGCACCAGCTTCAGTGATATTCGAAATTGTCACATCTGTTGTTTTACCTATTCCATAAATTGGATGAACATATGGTTGCCCTACAGTAAGAACTTTCGTTGGATCAATACCTTTACTAATCAGATAATTTTTATACTCATCTGTTAGACGAATATTACTGAATTCGTAAACATTATTACTATTCAGTAAAAATTTACCTCCAGTCATTCCTATAGCATAATGTGTTGTGAAAGTCGCCTTGAATGGCTTATTTGCATCGACAACAACTTTATCTTCGTTACCTGGTCCTGCATCTACTCCATTAGATGAAGTCAATGTAACATACGGATTTCCTTTTTTAATAAAATAATAGGTTTGTCCATTTAAACTTCCATCACTTTCACCAGAATAATCAACAGGATCAATGTCAAATTGACTTCCCAATTTATTTGAAACGTCCTCAACCGATACACCAAAATGGAAACGACCTTTTGCATCGGTCTTGAAGTAAACCGTTGGGAACATGCTATCTTGATACCCTACTACACTGTTCAAACCTTGATCAACAGGAACTGGTGTAACACCATCCTGAGGGCTTGGTACTGAAGTTTCTCCATTATTTTTCATTACGTCTACGTTCGAGTCGTATACTTTACCAGAGAATCCTTTAATTTCTTGTCCAGGCAGATACCCTGTCGGATCAATTTCATAAATTCCACCTTTAGAATCTGAATCCATCGTCATAGTTGGCGGTGTACCGTCAACATATACCGTATCTTCTGCTGTATAACGTTTTCCATCTTTACCAGTTGCAATTAATTCAAGTGAGTAAGCACCTTCTTTTAGTACTTGCACTGTGCTTGAAATACCTGAAGCGTCATACGTTCCATCATATGGCTTAGTAAATGGAAGATACCATCCATTAAAAAGTGTTATTCTAGGGCCATATTGAACACCCGGAATAATACTACTGCCATCTGATAACGAATTTGCAACACCTATATATTTCCCGTCTTTGTCTTTTATCAGCATATAGTAGTTTTCCATTTGATTATTTACGGATAAATAATAGGCTGAAAGATTTCCTACTGCCGCTGCTTTGATCGCGACTTGGAACGTATTTATTCCTTTTTCAGCAACCGTAATTGTAAACGGAATGCGATAAGTCTCTGATGGGTCATCTGCATTTACTAGATTAATATAACCTTCGTAAGTGCCCTCTACTGAATTTGCCGGAACTGTAATTTTTGCCGTTGCTTGAACACTACTTCCTCCGCCAACATTAATAGAGTTCACGCTTTTTCCAGCGACAGAAAAATCGATTTTTACATCATTTCCTGTTCCAGGACCTACTTTATTCGATCCAGCAAATTTTGTTGACATAAATTCAGTACTTACATTAAATGTTTTGCTGCTATTTCCTTGGTTTGTAACTTTAAAATCTTTTGAAGAAACAACATCATCTGATCCATTCGTTGCACCTTCTCCTCGACCTTTAAAACCAAAGAACATGCTACCAGTAAGATTATCTACTTCATGTGCTGTAGATCCATCACTTAGATCATCTAACGTAACTGCTTTATCTAAAACTTGTACTCTCACATTTGCAGCAATGGCACGAGCAGGATCAACACGACCAGCACCAACTTGGTACACACTATAATTCTTTGAATCTGTGTTAATGCTTTTAGCTGTATTCATTAACGCTGCTTTAACATCTGCAGGCGTATAATCTGGATGAGCAGCTAAAATTAATGCTGAAATACCAGCAACGTGCGGAGTTGCCATTGATGTACCAGACATGATTTGATAACCAAGTTTATAATCATGTTTTGCATTTGGCTCCCAAATATCGTATGGGGCTGTTGAAGAAATATCAACACCAGGTGCTACAACATCAGGTTTAATTGTCCAATCTTTAACTGGACCTGTTGAACTAAAACTTGCTAATTCATCTCCACTCTTACTTATTGAAGCATCAAGTGTAGAAGGGAAAGTAATGCTAGCAGATTTAGGGTCTTTTTTAATCGCGTCAGATAGAGCTTGTCCCTGTACCTGTGTTAGTGAAACTGAATAAACATTATCCATGCTTACGCCTAAGAAAGAAGGAATAAAGCCTTGGGTATCAGTATCATCCGTATTATCCCAGATAATCATACCAGCTGCTCCAGCATTATTAGCATTCGCCATTTTTGTCTGTAAATAATCAACGCCACGCTTTACTAAAACGAGTTTACCTTTTACATCAATTCCACTATAATCTGCTTCACTTCCTAAACCAACATCAACTATCGGAAGTGTTTGACCTTTGTAAACATCGTCTGCTTGTGAAAAGTTTTTACCGAATAATCGTGCTTTATAAGAAGTTGAACCACTCTTAATGGTCATTGTTGCGATGTCCTCAGGAATTGTACTTGCACCTACAGTAATTGCCAGTGGTGAAGTTCCTGGAGAACCGACTGTAGCTTGTCCTGGTCCACTATTACCTGCAGCAACATCACACACAACACCTGCTAAAGTAGCATTGTTTATTGCGATACTCGTTGGGTAAAGTGGGTCATTAATTGTTGCACCAAGAGATAGATTAATTACATCCATGTGATCTTTTACAGCTTGATCGATACCACCTAGAACAGATTCAGATGTCCCATGTCCTCCTGGTCCTAATACACGATAACCATGAAGTTCAACATCAGGTGCTACCCCATTTGCCGAATAAACATCGTTATTATTCGTCGTATTTGCTGCAATCGTACCGGAAACGTGAGTTCCATGCGAAGTAATATATGGCTTATAAGTTGAAGGTGGAGTTCCCCAAACTGGATTTGAACTCTCCTTATCAGTTGCCCAATCATCATAAGTTGTTTCCATTGGATCATGGTCATCAACGTATTTTATATTTCCGTTTGCGTCAACCCCATCATTACTAACAAGGTCATGTCCAGGATATAATTTTCCATTTTCATCATGTGTTACTTTATAAAGGTCAGGGTGGTTGTAATCAATACCTGTATCCAATACACCCACTTTAATCTTTTGACCAGCACGTGGGCCCTTTTTTATGATACCTGTGTTACCATCAGCTTGAAGTTTATCAATCCCTAAATGAGTAAGAGCAGATGTTGGTTTGCCAACAGACGCACTTTTCGCTGAAGTTTTCGAATTCCCCTCATCAGGTAACGAATATTCTTCTTGAGACCAAATTGCAGCAACATCAGGACTTTCTGCAAGTTTTTGTACTAAATTTGCAGGAAGTGATAAAGATATTCCATTAAATGCTTCTGTATATTCTCGTGTAATACCGATTTCTGTTTTAACAGTTTCCCCGCCGACTATTTGCGTTTTCGGCTGAGTATTCAAAAAGGTTTTAAAATTTGCGTGAGCATCTTTAACCTTATTTTGCGCATCGGAATATTCGCTTGCAAACGCTTGAGCATTTGCAGTAGCTCCACCTTTAGCTAAAGATTGCTTAATAATTTGAATCTTAGCTGGATCTTGTTTAAATTGAACAATTACATTAATCTTTTTTGAACCGGTTAAATCTTTCTTGTCCAAATGGATCTTCTCTGCATTATCTGCTCCAGTAAGCTTATTAATATTTGCTTTTTGTTCAGCAGTAAGGCTATCAAGAATGCGGTTTACTTCTTTTGCATCAAAAGTATTACTCTTTAAACCTTGTTCATTTAGTTNNACACTTGCGAAACTTTGAGGTATCACAACGTTTAAAAACATTGTACTCAATGCAAAGATTGATAATATTTTTTTAGTTGGCCTCCTGTTTGATACTTTTTTCTTTTTCATGTTTTCCCCCCTAATTTTACAAACACAAATTTAGTAGTTTACAGAAAATTTAAATATAAATAATTTTCTCAATAATCAAACTAGTTAAATTTTACTTGATGCTTCGCATGTCTTGTATTGGGGGAATTTAACGATTTTTATTTGTTTTTTCGTAATAAATATGCCAAAAAAAGTTATTTTTTTACAAAAAATATACTTTTTAAACAGAAAACGCTTACAAAATAT
>NZ_NUCO01000145.1:0-62965 GCF_002555445.1 Bacillus sp. AFS017336 | reverse complement strand
CATTTTATATAAAAAAAGGGTCCTAAAAAAATAAATTTTGTTAAAAAATTCTTAATTTAGGATTGAACACTTTATATCAAAATTGAAGAATTCATAATTTTTTACATATCATATTTATATGTTAATTTTAACCGGGGCTTAAATGACGAGGACATAAAATTACCCGAATAATAGACCCTTTTATAAGTGTCTATTATTCGGGTTACATTTAATTAATTCGACTTAAATCCTTATTATTTAACTACTATCTTTTTACCTTCACTTTCGTTTTTCGCTCCATCTGTTAAATAAACAACAACAGTTGTACCGCGTTTTTGACGTGAAATTTTTACGCTGAATTTACCTTTGCTTGATACTTTACCAGTACCGATTACTTTAGATCCAACTTTTACTGTTACAGTTGTTCCAGCTTCTCCTCTACCTGTAAGAATAGTAGATTTGCTTGTTAGATTTCCAGTTAATACTGGTTTTGTTGGAGGTGTTGCGTCTTTTACAACAACATAAGTTGTTGGACTTACATTTTTACCTAAATCAGTAGCTGTAATAGCTAATACTGTTCCTGGAGATTGAGATTTGATTTTAATAGTGAATTTTCCAGTTGATGCTGCTTTTCCAGTAGCAATTACTTTATTGCCAGCTTTAATTGTAATTGTAGCATCTTTTTCAGCTGTACCTGATAGAGTTGTAGATTTTGAGTTTACAGAATATACAACTGGTTTAAGTGGAGCAATTTTATCAATTACTGTTACTTTTGTAGCAGCACTAATGTTTCCTGCTGTATCTGTTGAAATAACTGAAAGAACTGTACCAGCTACTTGCTTAGCAATGTTTAACTTAAACTTACCTTTTGAATCTGCATTACCACTTACTAATACTGTAGAACCTTTTAATACTTCAACTTTTGCATTTGGTTCAGTAGTACCAGAAATAGTAGTAGAAATATTACTTACTGGTGCTACAACTGGTGTAGGTGCAGTACGATCGATCACAGTAGCAGTTAACGACGTTTCCTGCCCTTTAATCGTAGCTGTTATTACTAGAGTTGTACCTGCTTTTTGTTTAGCAATTTTGATAGTGAAAGTTCCTTTTGAATCAGCCTTTCCAGTTCCTACTGTTGCATTACCTGCTTTAACTGTTACATGTGCATCTGCAATTGTTTTACCAGTAATTGAAGTTGCTTTATCACTAATTGAATCAACAGTTAAGTTTGTGTTATAAGAATAAACTCCCCATGTTACGCCTAGTTCAGTTGCATCCTCTTTGTACGTAATGTGAGCTGAATCAGATAATACTTTTTTCGCGTCTGTTGAAGATTTGAAGATTACTTCTGGGTTACCTTCGATTGGTGCGATCATCCAGTTTTTATCCGCTGTTGGATTTACTACACCTTGTTTTTCGATATAATTCATTAAAACTGTACGGTTTTCTTCGATTGTATCGATTACTACTTTCGCATTACCACCTTTTAAGCCTGGGAAATTTCCTCCACCACTTGCACGGTAGTTATTTGTTACGATAATGAATTTTTGATCTTCTTTAATTGGTTGTCCATTAAACTCTAAGTTAACAATACGGCTTGCATCAGCATTTAATAAGTCACCGTTTGCCTTATATTTAGCTGGTTGTGTTACATCAACTTGATAAGTTACACCGTCAATTACATCATAGTTGTATCCTGGGAATGAATTATCTACTAATTCTTGAGCAGTTCCAGCTGCTGGATCAATTTGTTTAAATTGTCCTGCACTCATTTCTAACCAATCTTTTACTTGAGCACCAGTTAATTCAACTGCTTTTAAAGTATTAGGGAATAAATATAAATCGTTTGCTGATTTAATTGAAAGTACCCCTGTACCAATACTTGTGTAATCACCTGCTCCACCACGACCAGATTTGAAAGGTGCAGCTGCAGATAATACTGGAATATCTTTATATTCAGGTAGGTTTTTAGAAATAAAATCTTTTGCGAACCAAGTTTGTGCATTATTTACAATTTGAATTGTTGGGTCATCTTGCACACGAGCAAAATAGCTATACATTGGTGCACTTGTCGTACCAATTTTTCCATTAATATAATTAAGAGTTCCTGTATGATAATCTTTTACAGCCTCTACAATAGCAGGATTTTCATCAGCTAAGCTTTTCTTGTTTGTTGCATCATAAACAGGACGTAAAGTTGAACCTTTTGTTTCGACCTTTGTATATTTGCCATTCTCATCTGCAGTTAAAGTTAATTTCATAACTCCAAGGTTATTACCCCAGAATCCAGCTTCAACTGCTGGTACACCATTAATCGTACCGATTGTATTATCAATACCTTCTTTGCCTTTAAATTCATCAGCACCAGGGAAGTTTGTATGTTTATGTCCGAAAAGAATTGCATTAATTCCTTCAACTTTACTTAAGTCATAAACTGCATTTTCAGCATTTTCTTGACCAGCAGTTGCAACATCACAGCCTGAGTGAACTAAAGCAACAACGATATCAGCCCCAGCAGCTTTTACTTTAGGAATAAATTCCTGAGCCGTCTTAACCATATCTTTAGCTACTACTTTGCCAGTTAAGTTATCTTTGTCCCAATCCATAATTTGAGGAGGAGCAAATCCAATTACCCCAACTTTTACGTTTTGGGCAACTCCATTAGCATCTTTAAACGTTTTATCTAAAATTACATAAGGTGTAAATTCATTTTTACCAGTTTGAGCATTGTAAATATTTGCATTTACATATGGAAATTGTGCTTTACCAGTTACTTTTTTTGTGTAATCTAAACCATAGTTAAACTCATGATTACCAAATGTAGCAACATCATAGTTTTCTATGTTCATAGATTTAATCATTGGATGAACATCAGTATCTGATAAACCTTTTACTTTTGCTACATAATCTGCCATTGGATTACCTTGAATCGTATCACCAGCGTCAAAAAGGAGATTATTTTCACTTTCTTGTCGTGCTTGGTTAATTAATGTTGCAGTTTTAGCAAAACCATAATCTAGTACGGGAGTATCTTTGTAATAATCATACGCCATAACGTTATCATGTAAATCAGTTGTTTCTAAAATCTGTAGATCAATTGCAGCAGGTGTTGCTGTATTTGTTACTTCCGCTTTTGCATTTGTAAATGGTGTCGCAATTGTAGCAATTGTTAAAGCTGTAACAACGATCTTATTAAACTTAAAAACGCTTACATTCTTACCCATTCTTACACATCCCTATTATTATTCAGTGATTTTTCTCTATCTCTCCACCGAATAAAATTATAACTTGATTAGAATGTTTTATACAATTATTATTTTAAAAAATATATTTTTAACAATCTCTTAATATTAAATCTACCAAATTTACGCATTTTACAGATATCATAGTAGAAAAGGTAAATATTAGTAAGATTTTATATTATATTAGGAAATATTAGATAATTATTTTTTAATAACATTTTAACAATAGGTAATAAATACTTCCTACTTTTTTCAAGGCTCTATTAAAGTAAAATCTTGTATACTTGAAAAAGTACTGTTTTAAATTTTGACAGTACTTTCCGAGATAGCCTTCACTAAGTGGTTTAATTTGAGTCACAATCAAACTAATAACAAAAAAAGCCACAAGGAATATCAATTACCTTGTGGTCATCTATATTTTTTACGGGGAAGTTTGTACAAAAAATCGTTTTTTAGTATAAAGGGTATTTATCCTAAACACCCTTTATACTTTTGTTCTAACTGCTGTACTACTTTATTGATTTTCTTACTTTAATTACATTTTGATCGAAATAACGCTTGTGAAGTCGCCATAGATTTTCTTCGTTCCAACGATTGTGTAAGAACGGATTTTGTAGTAGTAAGTTTTCCCTTTACTTAATCCTTTGTTCGTGTAATTAGTTGTTGTAACGCTAGTTAGGTGAGAATATGTTCCTGTTTTAGATGTTGATTTAACAATCTCATATCCTGTTGCACCTGAGACTTTTGACCATGTTAGTTTCACAGAGTCTTTTCCAGACTTCGTTAATTTCGCATTTGAAGGTTTAGCTGGAATTGCTACCCATTTAGCGTAAATTGTAGTGTTTGCTGTAACGTGATCCTTTGCAAAGTTCCAAGCTACTTTACCAGAAGCATCTTTGTACCATCCAAGGAATACATAACCTTTTCTAGTTGGTGATGCTGGTTGACTAATCGTTGAATTGTAATTTACTGTTTTAGCTGCAATTGTGCTTCCACCATTACTATTAAACTTAACAGTGTATTGATTAATGTTCCATTTTGCATACAGTGTGATATCGCCTTTTAAATTAATCGTTGTACCTGCAGATGTTTTTAATGCTGCATCTGTATACCATCCAACAAATGTGTAACCTGTTCTTGTCGGTTTTGGTAAAGTAACAACGCTATCGTAATTCGCTTTTTTGTCAGCAATTTGACTACCACCATTGCTAGTAAAGTGAACTGTATAAGTGTTTACGTTCCACTTAGCATATAGAACCATGTCATTAGATACTTTGTCTGTTGCAAAGTTCCATGGTGTATTTCCTTCTGCATCTTTATACCATCCAACAAATGTGTAACCTTGTTTTGTTGGTGCAGTCGGTGCTGTAATCGTATTATAATCTGTTGTAATAACAGAACCAGCAGATCCGCCATTGCTATCAAATGTAACAGTGTAATTATTTGCTGTCCATACTGCATAAACAGTAATTGGTGCAGTCAATGGCGTCGCTTCAGTAAAATTCGCTACAGTAGCATTATTCGTAGTTGCCCATCCTGCAAATGTATAGCCTGTTCTAGTTGGCGCTACTGGGAATTTTACTCCATAACTACTACCTAATACAGCTTTATTATCAGTTGCTTCTGGATAATTCTCTGCAAATGTAACAGAGATCGGTGAAGCCCACACTGCATGAAGAATCATACTTCCTTCTGCTCGATCTTTTGCAAAATTCCATAGAGTTGGTGTAGTAGTGTCTACAGTCCATCCAGCAAGTACCTTATTTTGTTTCGTAAAGGTTCCTGTTGGCTCAGGAATTAGTTCACCTGGTTTTACAGTAATAGCGTAACTTGATTGGCTTCCTGCTTTCATGTCAAAAATTATTTTGGATGCTAACGATTTTTGAATCCATTTCGCATATAACGTAATATCTCCACCAGTTACAACGTCTTTTCTAAAATTCCAAGGAGTTGTACCCTCTTTATCTTTATACCATCCAACAAAAGTAAAACCTTTACTTGTTGGTTCATCAATCGGTTTTGCTAATATACTTCCATCATTTACAACAATCGTTGTTGGCGGTGTATCTAACTGAGTATCATAAGTAACATTGCGATACTCAGGTCCATATATATCTGGGATTAATGGAACAAGTGGATCCATATCAAGTGAATTTTCGAATTCTACTAGTCCTATACCCGCGACTTTCGGTATAATTTTTTGAGTAGGAATCGAATCAAGATCACGATATAAGTAGCCTTCTTCGATGCAACGAACATCATATGCATTTATTTTACCATCACTATTGACATCATATTTACCAAGATCATTTCCATAATCATAATAATGCTCTACTAATAATTGAAGATCTAGGGCATCAATGATGTGATCACCATTCAGATCACCAGCATGGTTCGGATCAAATGATTCGTAGAACGTTCCGCCAATCACACTTCCAGCTACGTTCTTGCCAGCCTTCACCTTCACATTTACTGTTAAATGCTTTGGAATTGATAAATAAACAGTATACTTTTCAAGTGTTGCCGGTAGATTTTCGAATATTGCAGATACAGTCGCAACACCATTTGAAGAAACGTCTTTAAAAAATCTTCCAGGATAAGTAGTCTTTCCATCAGGTGATTCCGCCCAAGTCTTTGCGCCCATTGCAGCAAGGTCAACTTTATTATCAATCAATCTGCCTGCTTTCATGAAAGCATTTGACTCCATAAATACCCATAAGGTAGATTTATTCGTCTCGATTTTGATATTGTTTACACTCGTTGCTTTCGGTGGGAATTGATTATTAATCAGACCAGCTAACCCGTTCTCATCTGTCCACACTAGACTTGCTGAATTGACTGGGAAATATTCAGCACCTGGCGCTAAAGGTTCATCATTAATGACTTTAAATGTAATATCATACATTGGAATGTTGTTTACGTCATACGTATTGCCGTTATACGTAAACGTACCTCTATCAGGAACCGCTTTACTGAAAGTTGTAGGCGTACTTGGGTTATTATTAAAATCCTTTGTCCCAATTTTTAGTGAACCACTACTGAAATTTACTTTATTCGATTTCGTACCAATTGTCGCAGTTGCACCTTTTGATGCTAGATACGCATTAAATATAGGATTGATTTGTATATCTTGGTACTCGAAATGCTTTGCATCATACCCTAAAGCCATCGTCATCCCTTTAAAAGTTGATGTAAAATTACCAGGACCAGGAATCTTATTATAGTTATTTGCGTTCATTGATACTGTTAGTGTATCGCCTAAAACCATTTGTTTTTTGTCATAGGTTAGCGTGGTAACCGGCGAATCTGTCGTCATAAACTTGTAATTCATCACGGCATCACCGCAAGTCGCGTAATCGAGAACAGAAAGATTTGCACTAAAAATGCCGCCTATTAAATTTGGATCGGTCACCCATTTTTTGAAAATTGGGAATTTGAAATCGCCATCTGGTGACAGTTCTATAAACCCACCTTCATTAGGCGTACTAAAATAGGCAAAGTTATTTGCTTGTGTAGCCTCTGGATAGCCATATTTTTTAAGCTTATCGATAATTGGATCCGTCACCTTTCCATGAATCCAGATGGCAGGATCAAACCCATTTTCCGTCGTATATTCAGAATCAGCTACTTGGTAAAAACCAGGTTTTCGATCCAACGTCACTTTTGGAGGTGTATTATCGACGAGCATTAATGTTTCTGCATCATACGTATGACCATCAGCGTCTGTCGCAATCGCGACTAATTCATAGTCTCCCTCTGGCACATCTCTAGGAGTATCGGCCCACGGGTGATAAGGGTTACCAGTAAAGTAATGTACATTCCCCATAAAAAGGAATGGAAGATAGTATTGTATATCCGTCATAGCACCTTCCGCAACAAGTCCATCAACATAACCAACATACTGACCTGTTTTAATATCTTTTAAAACAATGTCAAGGTAGTCTTGTGGAGACTGAAAGCTAATGCTAGCATCCGCATAAGGAGATGCCATTGGATTTTCCCAATTCGTTGTGACTGCTAATGGATAGGTTGCAAATTCACCGATTCCTTTTTCAGAGATTCGAATGGAAAACGGAACTTGATAGTGCTCAGAAGGATCTTGTTTATTTGTCAGATTGATATACCCTTCAAATTGTCCAGGAGTGACGGCTCCAGGGATGTTAAGAGTAGGCTTTAAGTCAACTGTTTGCCCTGCACACACGTTAACAGTTGTCGGAAGTGACATCGTCACGTTATTTAACGAAGCATCCAAGATACGACCACCATTTGATGGGGTAAACTTCACACTCGTTGTAAACGTTTTGTTTTGACTTTGACTACTATTCTTGATTTGAACGGTTTCGGTTGCTGACGTTGCTTCATCCGTTACATTGTGATTTTGAAATGATAGTGATCCTGTTTGTTCATCAACCTGAATCAGTTTGCCATCTCGAACTTGGTCCGTCTTCGTTATTGCTCGAATCGAAACATCAGCATGTACAGCATCATATACATCGACACGACCAGCACCTACTTCGTTAACCGAGTGAGTTTCTTTTAAATCTACTGCAGTATTCATTAAGGCTACTTTTACATCAAATGGCGTATAGTCTGGGTGAGCTTGTAAAATTAAAGCTGCCGCGCCCGCCACGTGTGGAGAAGCCATGGACGTTCCATCCATTCGACCATAGGCAAGTTTATAATTTTCTCCATCACCTGGGTCGTTCACAAATTCTGGTAATGTCGAGAAAATGCCAACTCCTGGAGCCACCACATCTGGTTTAATGTTAAAAGTTCCCTCAACAGGCCCTCTCGAACTAAAGTCAGCTAATTGGTCACCGTCCAGAACAACACTTCCCATTTTTCCTAACGTAAACGAAACTGTACCAAGAGCTTGTAAACGTTCACCATCCACTTTGGTCATTGTGAAAGTTGGAATAAAGTTAGTTCCGTCACCGAAATTATATGGGATAACGCCATCTACGTTATTATAAAGAATAACAGCTTTTGCTCCTGCTTTTTTGGCATTTTCAATCTTTTCATTCAATGTGATATCGCCACGTTTAATCAGTGCAATTTTCCCTGTCAAATCTTTACCAGTGAAGTTATCTGCTGAACCATTTCCACTATCTACTACAGGAAGAGTAAGATTTTTAAAATCTGCAAGATTGTCATTGAAATTTTTAGCTAACACTCTCATCCCTGTGAATTGGTCACTTCCTGCGTTACCATCAAAAGTTGTAATCGTTTGACTCACAGTACTTGCTCCCACTGTGATTGGCAATTCTGCTGCCGCAGGTGTTCCTAATGTTTTCTCATTTGGGCCTGCATTACCTGCTGCAACCACTGTCACCACTCCAGATAACATTGCGTTGTTGACAGCAATCGCAACTGGGCTAAGTGGATCATTCACATCCATCCCTAAAGACAGATTGATGACATTCATCTTATCTGAAACTGCACGGTCAATTGCTGCAATAATATTGACATTGGACCCAGACCCACCTGGTCCTAATACTCGATATACATAGAGATCAGCTTCAGGTGCAACACCTTCTACTGCATAGTCTACATTGTTTTTCTGACGAGCCAAAATCGAACCTGAAACATGCGTACCATGTTCAGTAATATAGCTCTCCCACGAAGGTGGCTTTTGATCAGCAGGGGCTTTTTCCCAATCAGCAATGGTTGTTTCCATAGGATCATTATCATTATCGACAAAATCATATCCGCCTTTAAAAGCGTCTTTTAAGTCTGGGTGATTGTAATCCACACCTGTATCGATTACGCCTACTTTAATTCCCTTACCAGTAATATGTTCGCTGTGCAATTTATCAGCACCGATTTGCTTTATATCATCTCCAGGTGTTGCAGCATTTCCACCACTTGGTGTTTCTTTCGGTTCTTTCGGGAGGTCAAGTTTCACAACCTCTGACTTCCAAATGCGTTCGACAACCCCTGTGCTTAATAAATTCTTAACTTGATTTGCTGGCAATGTCATCGAAACACCATTAAGAGCATTTCGATATTCCCGTTTGATTGTTGCGCCACTTAATTTTTTTGATTTTTTAAGATTAGCTACTTTCGTTTTAAAAGTTGAGTGATTTGATTCAACTTCTTTTTTTGCATCTGTAAGTGATAATTTTTTACCCTTCACAGCCTGCTTAAGCACAGCAATTTTTGCTGGTGCCTGTTTAAACTGAACAATGACATCAATGGGTGCATTACTTTTCAGGTTAATACCCGGTGAAATCACTGGGAATTCCTGCAAATCTGGCCCTTTTAGAGCAGCTCTTTGTTCAGGTGTTAAGTTTTTAAGCAACTTGTTCAGTTCAGCATCATCCAATGTGACACCAGATTTAGTCGAAGTTGGTGTTGATCGAACTTGAGCTTTCGACACAATTGGACCTTGCATACTAAACAATAGTGAAGAAATGAGCATCGTGGATCCAGTCACCTTCATCAGGTGTTTACTTTTCTTTTTCCTCATCTACAAAACCCCTTATAGTAGTTTTTGATTTTTGAAATTGGCGTATCATCAAATAACACTTATCAATTAAAGAAAGTAGATAGATTGAGTTTTTTAAATGGGATACGATTTTCAATATAGCTAATTTTGATATCCTATCTATAAATCTCCTATTTCAACACTTTAATGATGTGGTTCGCTATAAACTAACGATTATAAATTTGAAAGTTTATAATTTCCCCCTATGTTTCTAGTAATTTACCCGAATGACTAAGAAAGGCGTTTTACCCAAAATGAGAAAACAACCGACTTACCGCAACCAGGTCATTACTTTCTGATGGATACTTTGAACACAATTGACGGTCAGGTCTTACTTCGCACTTTTTACTTGCTGGCAAACCTTTGGCCCATTAAATCTGATCCTCTCCTTCTTTCTTAGATGTTTAGTATATTTGTAAAAATGTGAAGATTTTGTTCTAATAACCAAAGATCACATTCAATACACTGTTTTATTTGTCAAGATCGCACCACTAAAATAGTTGACTAATCAAGCATCCTCTTTTGGGTTTTATACAACTTTTAATCTATTAAAAATCACTTTTCCCCAATTTAGAGTAATTAGTTTGGCAAAAAAATCGCATATCAATATTAATTTCAAATTAAGTATAAAGGCAGTTTGCAAAAAATCTCGGTTATAAATTTTTTGTCATTTTTTAAATTATTTTAATATTTATTTAATTCAATAGTTGACGTCATAATATTTAGAATTTATATTCTTTATATCTAATAAGAAAATAATAGATAAATCCTGACAATTAATAACTGGGTTCATATTAAAGACAATAGAAAGAAGGCATATAAAGTGAATACAACGTTATTAAATAGTCTCTTGCATCAGATAAAAAAGAATAATTGGAATAATTTAAAACTATCCCAAGTATCTGGTGTTAACAAAACTGATATAAGTAGAATTCTAAATAATAAAAAGCCCCTTTCTTTACTGAATTTAGATGCTTTTACCCGAGCTTTCGAATTGCCAGAAGACACTTTTTATTCTTATTACATTAAGGAATGTTTCCATGAAAATGGATATTTAAGTAAATCAAGAGGGAAGGATTTTTTGTATAAATGTGCTGAAAAACAATACGAGGAACCGCTTCAGAAGCTTTTAAATACTATATTACAAGAAAGATCGAAGCCAATTCTTACAAAAAATTTAAACTTTGTTTTTTCCGTTGCTGAATCTCTTTTTTTAAAAGGGACTGAGAAACAATCACTGCCCCTATATGAAATCATTATTGAAAGTATGCCTAACCACTTTTCTGAACAAGTTGCCATTAGTTATTCTAGGAATTTTTATTTGGTAAAGGGGACTAAAGAAGAACAGCAAGCTTTAGCACTTGTTTTAAAGCATATACCTTATATGCCAAACGAATTTCAACAATTATCTTATCTATGGATCGCAGCAGTATATCAATATCGTGAGGAATGGGGCCAGGCATTGCATTATGCGAAAATTTTGGAGAAAACAGCCAAAGAAGGAACTTGGTATGCAGAGGCGCTATTAATTCAGTCGTTTTCATTAAGACGATTGGGTGGTACTTTAAATGAAGTCTTAGAACTGATCAACCGTTCTGCTCTAGCTAGTGATTTCCATGCGAATTTTGCCGTCGGTAACCGTTTAATCACTTATATTGAATTTGGTCACCTCGAGTATGTAGATCAATTCATCTCCTGGTCTGAACGATGTGATTACGTTTATTTAGTTATACCTTATATGCTAGAAGGATTAGTAAAATCAGCTCGTTTAGAGGATGCACGCAATTTGCTAAATCGATTTCAACACATTATTAAAGAATTACCGAATCAACCACATAATTATAAAAGCTACTTGCATTTCCGCCATGCACATGCCTTATATCGTTGTGCGAGAAATGAAACAAATGAAGGACTACACGAACTATTAGATGTAGCAAATAAAGCTTTCGAATTAGGAAATTTAAATAGATTTAAAAAGTGCCTCCAGATTTATTGGGAGTATAGGGATCATACTAACGCTGAACATGAAAAAAAGTATTTGGAATTGCTGAATTTAGTATAAAAAAGCACTAAAAAAATGCCTCGAATTGTTTCGTGGCATTTTTTTTCTCTTTTAAATGCAGACTTTATCCTATATACAAAAGTAAATTCCGTAGTTAATTAAATTACATTTCTACTAATGAGTCAGTACGTTCAAAAACAATGTTTCCGTCAACAATCGTTAACTCTATCTTTGTATCCGGTATTTCCTCCTCCGGTATTTCAAAAAGATTTCGCTCTAAAACAATAATATCTGCCAGCTTCCCTACTTCTAGAGTCCCCAATTCATGCTCTCTGAATGTCCCGTATGCAGATCCGCTTGTATACGCTTTTAATGCATCGGCAAGAGTGATGCGCTCATGAGGATGCCATACTGTTTTTCCACTACTGTCTACTCTGGTCACTGCACGATAGATTTGTAGAAGAGGATTTAGACTATCAATCGGGAAATCAGTTCCAAATGCTAAGTTCGCACCGCTTTTTTGCAATGTACGAATAGCGAAAACCTTCTTTTCTCGTTCTAAACCAATTCGATTGGTATAGACGCCTCTTTCTGACATTGCAAAGTGATCCGGTTGCATCGAAGCTGTAACTCCAAGCTCCTTAAAACGAGGGATATCATTAGGATGTATCACTTCTACATGTTCAACGGAATGACGTGAATCCCGCTTCCCATTAACCTTTTGTGCTTTTTCATAAGAATCTAGCGCCAAACGAATGGCTCCATCTCCAATCGCATGAAAACGAATGCTGAAGCCGTCTTTATCTGCATCAACGACCCATTTTTTTATTATCTCAGGAGAAAAAGAAGTCTCACCACATATTTCTGGCTTATCCGAATAAGGTTCGAGTAAATAAGCAGTACGAGCGGTAATGACACCATCAATAAATTGTTTCAGTCCTGAAATACGGAGTTTATCCGATTGATATGTATCCCGCAAATTCTTCGCGCGTTCCAAGTTGCCATTCAATGCTGGCCACAAATGGATACGTGTTGTAAGTGCCCCATTATCTTCAAATTCTTTATAAATACTATAATCATTTAAAGCTGCCAATGATTCCGCTGCAAATAAATCGTGGACAGCTGTCACTCCTAAACTAGCAGCATGAGTAAGGAAATTTGTGAAAAGAGCTCTCTTTTGTTCTTTTGTAAAATCATAGGCATGGGAGATCACTTTATCCATTGCTTCTTCATATAGGAGACCATCTGGTTCTCCATTTTCGTCCTTTCCAATAGTTCCATAAGACGGAGATTCCGTAAAACGAGTAATATTTGTAATCTCTAATGCTTTCGTATTTACCCATGCATAATGAGCTTCGGCATGAAACATAAGAGCTGGACGATTGGGGAGAATTTCATCCAATGCATAACGATTTGGTAAATGTTGTGTATCCCAATAACCTGAATCCCATGAAAATCCTATTACCCATGGATTTTCAGGATTTGATTCGGCAAATTTACGAATCATTTCCAACGCTTCCCCTTCTGAACGAGCCGCGAAAAGATTGACACCATTAAGAGCGACGGCCCCCTGCATTATATGTAGGTGAAAATCATGGAATCCAGGCATGATTAGTTGGTCATTAAACTTATAGATTTTTGTATTCGCACCTGCATAGTGTTTAATTTCTTCCTCAGAACCCATAGCAATAATTTTATTGTCCTTAATAACAATAGAAGTACGTTCATATTGGTCTGTAAGACCTGTAAAAACAGCATTACTTGAAATAATCATATCAGCTATTTGTTTACTCATAATTAATCAAACCTTCCATTAATATATATTAATCTTATGAATGAGTTGATCTTGGGTAAAACCTTTCCCAATCACTTCGTGCACATCACTAACACTTACAAATGCATACGGATCAGTTCCTTGTACTAATAATTTTAGACGTCCTAGTTCATTTCTGTTAACTATACAATAAAGTACTTCCTTACTCTCTCCGGTGTATCCACCTTTGCCATTAAGTGATGTAACCCCTCTTCCCATTTCCATCGTTATTTTCTTCGAGATCTCAGTCGTTTTATTGGATATAATCATAACAGCTTTGGCTTTATATGCTACCTCTTGAACAGAATCAATAACTTTTGCTCCAATAAAAACAGCCACGAGCGTATACATAGCATGAGTAAGATCAAGATAATTGAGTGACAAAGCAATGACAATAAAATCTGAAAAAAACATTGTACGCCCGATACTCCATCCCATGTATTTATTCAAAAGACGTGCGATGATGTCGATTCCATCTGTTGCTCCTCCAAAACGAAAAACAATCCCTAATCCAATTCCTACTGAAACACCAGCATATAAAGAAGCGAGCAAAGGGTCACGTAATGGCAAAGAGAAGTTTTCAAAAATGCTAAGAAATACAGATAATGAAACGGTTCCTACAATCATATAAAAAAATTCCATTCTCCCTAACATCTTCCAGCCAAGAAACATTAACGGAAAATTTATCAATAAATTAACTAACCCTGGATTCCAATTAAAGAGAAATTTAAATAATATGGTTATACCAGTAATACCGCCTTCTGTTAAACCGTTACTTATATTAAAGCAATTTACAGCAAAGCCCATAATGGCAGATCCTAAAATAATCGCAATGAGCGCTATTATTTTATGTTTCATTTCGCTTAACCCTCCTGCTTTTTTTCTTTTACAGTTAGGGACTTTCACACTATTGAGCTTCTTCTAAACCAAGTTCCGGAGGCAGTTGCCTAAACATTTTTGTTAAGTTTAATAGATAGATTAATCCGATTAGAAGCCATGTACCACCTAGCAATAGAGAATGTTTATCTAGTTTTGTAATCAAAAGTCCAATTAGTACCGTTCCAATAAGCGGGATGATCAAATATTGAATCGTCCCTTTAAAGGATCTCTGTTTCTTTCGGAAAAAATAGTGAGAGATAACCGAAAGATTCACAAAGAAAAAGGCGAATAGCGCTCCAAAATTAATAAGCGAAATAGCAGATGTTAAATTTAAAAATAGCGCACTTAATGCAATCACACCTATAATTAATATATTAAACACCGGTGTGCGATGTTTTGGAGATAAATAGCCAAAGATCTTTTTAGGCAATACATCTTCCCTTCCCATTGCATATAAAATACGAGAGGCGCTTGCCCCGGAGGCAACTGCTGAAGCAAAACCAGCTGTTAGTCCAATCGCATTAAAAATACTCGTAAAGATGTTTCCTCCAACATACATCGCAATGTCTATATAGGCGGATTCAGGGTTTTTAAAAGACTGAAACTCTGGAAAAATGAGTTGTAAAAAATACGAACCCAAGATAAACATGAATCCGCCAATCAGCGTAATCAAATAGATTGCTCTTGGCAATGTTTTCGTAGGGTCTTTCGTCTCTTCTGACAAAGTAGTTACGGCATCAAATCCTAAAAAGGAAAAACAAAGAATTGGAATGATCGATAGAAGAGCTGGTACTTTAATTTCAGAATCATAAAAAGGAACGGTTGAAAATAATGTCCCTACGCCTTTTCCTGCATGCAGACCTTTAATCGACAAAATTAGAAACAGTACAAACGAAAAGATTTGCAAGAAAAACAAAATTGTATTAAAGTTTGCCGCTAATTTAATACCTAGAATGTTGACACTCGTAATAATGATAATAAATGAAATGATCCAAACAAACATCGGAATGGATGGGAAAATTGCATTCAGTGCTATTGCATTTAGCAGGGCACTGATCATCGGGCTAAACACATAATCAAGGATAATGGTCCAACCTACAATAAACCCCATATGAGGGCTTATCGATTTTTGCGTAAACGTATAAGCTGCACCAGCATTCGGGAACGCTTTCACTAATTGTGCATAACTATATGCTGTAAATAACATGGTAATTAATGCAAACGCATAAGCAGTTGGGATCATTCCGTTTGTGCTTGTTACAGTTACTCCATATGTTGAAAACATAGTTGTTGGAGCCATAAATGCTAGGCCAAAAAATACAACATATTTTAATGAAAGAGAACGCTTAAGAGTTGGTGAACTTGCATTGCTCATACATCAATCCTCCTTGTTTAAATCGCTTCATCGTAGTATTTTTCCTTTTCTATACCAATGCACCAGCATGATCAAATACAACTTTTCCATCAACAATTGTTAGTCGTACCTTCACATTAGGAATATCTTCCTCTGGTATTTCAAAAAGATTTTGCTCTAGAACTACAATATCAGCAAGCTTCCCTACTTCTAGAGATCCTAATTCATCTTCCCTAAAAGTACCGTAAGCTGAGCCGCTTGTATAAGCTTTTAATGCTTCGGCCAGTGAGATCCGCTCATGTGGATGCCATACCGTATTTCCGCTGCTGTCAATTCTCGTTACTGCACGATAGATTTGCAAAAGCGGATTCAAAATATCAATCGGAAAGTCGGTTCCAAATGCCAGTTTAGCACCTGCTTTTTGTAATGTATTAATCGAGAAAACATGCTTTTCGCGTTCTGAACCAATCCGATCGGTGTAAACACCTCTTTCGGACATTGCTAAGTGATCCGGCTGCATCGAAGCAGTAACTCCAAGCTCTTTGAAACGATGGATATCATCAGGATGAATCACCTCAATATGCTCAACTGAATGACGTGAATCCCTCTTACCATTCACTTTCTTTGCTTCCTCGAAAGCATCTAACGCAAGACGAATCGCTCCATCACCGATCGCATGAAAACGAATACTAAAGTCTTCTTTATCTGCATCAACGACCCATTTTTTTATCATCTCAGGAGGGAAAGACGTCTCACCGCGTGTTTCTATTTGATCTGCATAAGGTTTTAGTAAATAAGCAGTTCGTCCAGTAATGATGCCATCGATAAATTGTTTCAGTCCTGACACACGGAGTTTATCCGATTGATACATATCCCGCAATTGTTTGGCTTGAAAGAGATTACCATTTAAAGCAGGCCATAAATGAATACGCGTAGTTAATGTTCCTTTGTCTTCGAATTCTTTGAAAACATTAAGTGCTTCTATTGATTTTAGAGCATGTAAGTCATGTACAGCAGTTACCCCTAGACTTGCCGCGTATGACAAGAAATTAGAGAAGATTTCATTCTTTTGTGTCTTTGAAAAATTGAAAGCAAGGCGGATAACCGCATCCATTGCTTTTTCATATAAAATACCGTTTGGTTCTCCGTATTTGTCTTTACTGATCGTACCGTAAGAAGGGTTTTCTGTATTTCGATTAATGTTAGCAATCTCCAAGGCTTTCGTGTTTACCCATGCATAATGCCCTTCAGCGTGAAACATGATTGCTGGACGATCAGGAAGGACACGATCCAATGAATGGCGAGTCGGTAATTGTTGGGTTTCCCAATAACCTGAATCCCATGTAAATCCGATTACCCATTGATTTTCCAATTTTGCATCGGCGAATTCGCGAATCATTTCTATTGCTTCACCTTCAGAACGAGCAGCGAACAGATTGACACTATTGAGAGAAACAGCACCTTGCATAATATGAAGATGGAAATCATGGAATCCTGACATAATTAATTGGTCATTAAATTGATAGATTCTCGTATTCTCGCCTATATAAGATTTGATGTGCTCCTCAGAACCAATATCAATAATTTTGTTTCCTTTAATCGCAATAGAAGCAGGCTCTGGTTTATCCGAAACCCCTGTAAATACAGCATTACTTGCAATAATCATATCAGCTATTTGTTGACTCATTATCACTCAATCCTCTCATAATGTGATTCTCTCTGGGGATAAAATAATATCTATTAATCTATATCCCCTACATAGTTTAAAACGGTTTCTCTTCTTTAATCTTTAAAGCAATTAAACTGGCAAAAGTGCTGAACAATAGGAGCCTGTCGTACAGAATTCAGGTTTTACTTCTGGTGAAAGTGGCTACTTCTTATTAAATTCCGCTCTGCGTTCATAATATTTTTTTTAGATTTTATCCCTTATAATTGAGCCTCTTTAAAGGAAAGCTCCGGCGGAGGTTGTCTAAACATTTTTGTTAAGTTTAATAGAAAGATAACTCCTATAAGAAGCCAAGTACCACCTAGTAATAATGAATGTTTATCTAGTTTTATAAAAAACAATCCAATGAGTGCTGCACCAATAAGTGGGATCATCAAATATTGAATCGTTTCTTTAAAAGACCTTTGTTCTTTTCGGAAAAAATAGTGAGCAACAACTGAAAGATTTACAAAGAAAAAAGCGAACAACGCTCCAAAACTAATTAGGGATATGGCCGTCGTTAGATTTAGAAATAGAGCACTTAACGAAATTACACCAATTATTAAAATATTGACTACCGGTGTACGATATTTTTGGGATAGATATCCAAAGATTTTTTTTGGCAACACATTCTCCCTTCCCATTGAATACAAAATACGAGAGGCGCTTGTTCCGGATGCAATGGCTGAAGCTGTAGTGGCTGTTAGGCCTACTACTACAAAGAAACTAGAAAATATGTGTCCACCGATATACATTGCAATCTCTAAATAAGCAGATTCAGGATTTTTGAAAGACTGAAAATCCGGAAAAATGAGTTGCGCAAAATAAGAACCTGCGATAAATAAAAATCCGCCAATCAACGTTATGAGATAGATAGCTTTTGGTAACGTTCTAGTAGGATTCTTCGTCTCTTCAGACAACGTTGTTACTGCATCAAAACCTAAAAAGCTAAAACATAAGATAGGGACAACAGATAGAAAAGCAGAGACATTTATTTTAGAATCATAGAATGGATTAGTTGAAAACAATATTCCTGCTCCTTTTCCTGCAAGTAGCCCTTTAATCGTCAAAATAAAAAATAGTCCAAACAAAATAATTTGAAAGAGAAGCATGTACGTATTAAGCTTTGCTGCTAATTTAATGCCTAAGATGTTGACAATTGTTATAAATATAATGAACAATATGATCCAAACAAACATTGGTATGAATGGAAAATATGCTTTCAATGATATTCCAAGGATTAATGAGCTAATCATTGGACTTAATAAATAATCAATGATGATTGTCCAACCAACGATAAACCCAATATATGGATTAATTGATTTTTGCGTAAACGTATATGCCGCTCCAGCATTAGGGAACGCTTTCACTAATTGAGCATAGCTATAAGCTGTAAATAACATCACAACTAACGCCAAAGCATAAGCGGTTGGCATCATCCCGTTTGTGCTGTGTACAGCGACCCCATATGTTGAGAAAAACGTTTTGGGAGCCATGAAAGCTAATCCAAAAAATATGACAGGCATCAAAGTAAGAGAGCGTTTAAGTGTTGGTGAATTTGTTTTTTCCATTAATCAAACCTCCTTATAAATTGTTTCAAGGCTAACGAATAAAAGTTATAATTTCATTAATCTATAAATCACCTTAAATCAGATTATTCAGAATATTTATTATAAAATTCTATTAATACTCAGGAATAATATAGTTATTCATCTCTGGCTCCTTTGTTTTAGCAGGAAGCCAACATGAAAAGTATCTAATTATGCATACTTACTGGATGGTTTGTAAACATTCTCAAAAAGTCGTTCTAAAGTACTTTGCTATTTTTGTATTCTAAGAATATGTAACAATAAAATCACTCCTTTAAACATAATGATTTACTTTCAAATAATAACTTGCTGTTTCTATTTGGAAAAAGCATCACTCCATTAGAGTATGAAACCATTATAAAGTCTCGTCTAACTCCAGAGTAAACCATTACATAAAAAAAAGCCTTGAAATGATAAGTTATCATTTCGAAGGCTTTTTTCTAGTTTACTTCATCTAGAATCGGAATTTGTATTTCATAATAAGCTTCATCAGATTGATCAGTTAGAGAAACGTCAACCTGCATAATTCGAACGGCATCGCCGTTAATAACGTAGCCTTTTGTATCGCAATAATGAAGTATCTTCTTAAGCTGGGTTAGCATTTTCTCCCTTACGAGTCCTCCATAGTAGGAACATACATATAATCCTTTTTCTAGTTTTTGTGTTGGTTGATTAACTTCATCATCCTGCACAAGAATGAATAATTGCGATTGATATCCACTTAGATTATTGGAAAAATCAGTTGATTGACTAATTTCATCAAAGTACTCTTTATTAATAAAATCTCCGAATTTATTACTTGCTAATACTGGAATAGTTCCACCAATCCTGCTTTCAAGATCCAAAAATCCAAAATAGAGATTTTCTTTATCATCCCAACTTACTGGTCTGTCTAACTGAATATATTCTCGTTCTTCAAAATGCTTAATAACGATATCCGAATTCCTGTAACTGTTTGTGAAATCTTCAATATTGTTTATTCGGCTAAGCAAAGTATTATGAATATCTTGCAATTCCTTTATTTTCTCTTGTATATTAACTATTGATTTTTGTAGTAATTGAACCGATTTACTTACGTTGCGATTCGTTAAAAATTGTTTTATTTCCTCTAATGATAAACCTACATTCCTTAATTCTTTTATTGTTCCAAGAACTTCATATTGATAAATAGAATAATAACGATAGCCATTATTGGAGTCAATATGATACGGTTTTAGCAATCCAATTTTATCGTAATGACGTAACGTATCCACGGTGACACTTCTCAACCTCGCCATTTCTCCTATACTCAGCTTATTTTGCATCATTTCTCCTCCTAACCTCAAAAAGTAATCATTATGAACTTTAAATTTTTTAATGTTTTAAGAAAATTCAAAAGTTTCGATATTAGAATCTTACCTGACAACCCCATTTATAACAATAGATTGATAGTGTGGTAGGGTGTTATTTCAATTGATCAAGCTTTTCATGTCCAATCTTTACCAAAAAATTGTCCGAATTAGAAAATTAATCTCTATATCACTAATGACCAATTTTAGTTTTTGAGGATTGGAATATTAATTTCTTACATATTATTAAGATCAACAAAATGAATGGAATAATTAGTTGATATGAAATATTTATATATAAGTTCGTACTGCTAACAATTCTATTAAAAAAAATTAACCATATTATTCGAATATTTACTTGAAATTATAATCATAACAACAGAAATAGTTAGAGAAAAAATCCAATTACTTTTAATCTTATATATGTTTTTCATTCCTTCAATTGCTCCCATTTGAAAAACAACTATTCTCTATATAGTTGAAATAACAATAATTAAAACAAATATTGAAGCAAATCTCTTATCGACAACTTTATCAAAATTTAAATCTGCAGATGCTTTATTTGTCCCCCTGAATGTTTGGTCAGCTATTGCATATGGACTACAACCATCCAGACTTGAAAGATGCATATAAAGGTGGATATGATTTCGTTAATAATGATAATGATCCAATGGAAACGACCTATGCTGATTGGATTAAAGCTGGAAAACCAGGTACTTCAAATAGAACAGACTATTCTTTTTTCTACTGCTTGTTCGAACTCAGTTATATATGATCCAACTTTTTTCATCGCCTCATCATATTTACTTTAAGAAAAAAAGCCTCAATTAGCAGTTCTTGATCTTCAACTATCGCATGCGTTAATAGGCTTAAGATTTTACATATTGACATTTTTTTAAAACAACTGTAACATGAAGTAGACTTCACGTGAAATAAACTTCATATGAAGAAAACTTCACTTTTTGCGTGGTTAATGGGTTAGGAGAGATATATTTTGAAAAATATGTTTAGGGATCGCTTTTTATTGTCAAGTTTGCTCATTGTATTTGGGAGTATAAAATTAATTTTCAATAAATCGGTAGGATTTAATTTTGGATTTATCTTGTTATTATTAGGCGGAATACTTTTGTTATATTCAATAGCCTCTTACATTAAATCTAGAAATAACACTGAAATAGAAAAGGAATTATCAAAGGAGTATGACGAAAGAGATATGATAATTGATGGGAAAGTTGCCCATTTTTCCTTGAATTTGCTGCTATGTGAACTTTTAATTATTATGTTTTTATCCAATTTTGTTGTAATTTCAACAAATGCTGCATTATTTATACTTTTAGTTTCATTGATAATAAGTGATATGGTATCTAGAAAATTTTATAATCATGTCCTTTAATTAGGAGGAGTTATGATAAATAGAGTGAAAGAATTGAGAATGAAACATGATATAACACAACAAGAATTAGCTGATAAAGTAGGTGTATCTTCAAGAACAATCATCTCATTAGAAAAACAAAAATATAATCCATCTGTTCAACTTGCATATAAAATAGCTTCAGTTTTCAATTTATCAATTGAAGAAACTTTTATTTTTGATGAAGATGACAAATAATTTTATTACATTACTTAAACAAACAACGGAGGAACAAAAATGCTCATAATCTTATTTATTTTTGGAATAATTTTAATTACTTGGGGTCTTTATCGTATGAGAACAGACAAAGGCTTATTTGGAAAAAGTCAAAGAAGTAAAAACATATTCAATTTATTATTAATGGGAGAAGCATCTGGATTAGGACAATTTTTGGGTGGAGTTTTATGTATTATCATAGGTGTCATCGCTTATTTTATTAAGTAGTAACAAATTAGAATAATGTGGTTACTTCAACTAAACTGACATTTAGCCACTCATTCAGCGCAAGCGCTGCACCACAGCGAATGAAAATATTTCTACGTGTCTACGAAGAAGGTCATTGCACTATGGTGCCTTAGAGCCCATCATTTAATCTGACTCCGACGACAACGATGTACCACCGAATGTCAAGCTGGTTTACCCACTTACCGTTTTTCATTGCATCACCTACGACATACCCCCTTTACTTTTACAAAATAACGAAAAAGTGGATTTAAAAACATTGCAAGAAACATATAAATTTAGTGCAAAAGAAAAAAACTAAATCGTTTTTAAAATAATTGAAAAAAATAGCTGTCCGTCTCAAAGTGATGGATAGCTATTTTTATTTAAATTTCATTCAAATAGCTGATCATAGTAAAGTAATGAAGTAGAAATAGCGAATCAATACTAAGTCATTTTCCAGCTATCTTTATTTGATCCTACCTTTTCCTCTAAATTAGCTAAGGCTACATTTAAGGTTTTAGTTGCTGCATTTACTTCTGGTTGTGTAACTTCTTTATCTTTTAATACTTTATCAGCATTCTTTAATTCTTTCTTAAGTATTGCTACACTTTCCTTAGTATATTTTGATAAATCCTTATGCTTTACTTTATTTATTAAATCTTCTAGAGAAGATTTATCTGGTGCTAATTTTAAATCAAGGTAAGACTTAAGTAAGTTATTATAAGCTTCATCTACTTCTTCTTGAGCTACATCTTCATTTCCTAGAACCTTTTTAGCGTCTTTCATTGTTTTTTCAAACTTTTTCCAAGCTAATTTAATATATTTGTCTTTATTTAAGCCTTCAACCATATTTACTAAGTTTTGAAGATCTGTCTTATTTATATTCTTCTTCACTAAAGCATCTATAGTTGTCTTTAAGATATTAAATGCTTCATCTACTTCCTTTTGCATTGCATTTTCATCAGCTAATACACCTTCTGCTTCTCCAAGAGCTCTTTGTAAGTTAGCCCATGAATCTGATGTATACTCTTTTTCAACTAATGCTTTGACCGAATCTACAAGAGTTTGTAAAGCTTCCTTATTACCTTGCTTAAACTCAAGCATCTCTATTGAATTAATTAATCTCTTATATGCAGCATCTACTTCTACTTCTGTTGCATCATCAATTCCATAAACTTCTTTAGCCTGCGCTAATGATTCATTAAATTCTTTAACAACGGCTGGTACTACGCCTTCTAATCCACCATTAGCTACCAATTCATCAGCATTGTCTATAGCGATCTTTAATGCTGTCTTATCAACTTCTCTTTTTAAAGTTATTTCATATTTAACTTCTTTAAGTCCATTTTCGGATCTTACAATAACCTCTAGCTTCTCTGAATTATTTACAGTATAAACTACAGATGATGATGCATTATTACTTGCATCTACAGTTATTTTTGGTAACTCTTCATTAGCAGCTAGTTTAATTGTGTAGTTGTAACTATCAGCTGCAAAATCTTCTAAAGCTTTATCATTAACTTTTATTCCATTTACAACAAAATTTGAATGTTGCTCTACTCTTTCTTCAAAAGCTCTAATTTCATTTATTGCTAATGACATATTTTTATTAGCTACCATTTTTACTCTTAGTGCATATGTTTTAACCATATCAAATGTAAAAATATTTGGAGATGTTGAAGATGTTGAATCCGGATTAGCAACAAAATTTGTTACTGTTGCCCAATTTTTATCATCATTTAATGGGTTTTCACTATCGATCGATACTTGTCCTGGATTACCTGGTAAAATAATATTTTTACCAATATAGTATTGGGTTTCTATATTACTAGGAATCTTACATCCTGAATCTTCAAAGAAACTAACCTGTAAGTTATTTATATATTTTTCTTCTGGTATTCCAGTTCCAAAAATAATTCCAACCCACTCAATATCTCTAGAAGTACTTTGCCAGTTAGTCCATCTTGTATTATCCTTATTATCATTTAGATGGTTTACACTATCATTTGGAACTTCATTGGTAAATGAAGCTATTGCCATAGGTAAAGTAAATCCATTCTTAAAACCGGCAATATTATCTCCTTGCACTGTTTCATTAGTTACTCTGATACTTGCAGTTACAATTTTATCTGTTCCTTCTATTGTTCCATTTATAGGAAAAATTCCAACTTTACTTAATAAGTCTTTATCATAATCTTTCCAAGTAACAGGAAGGTCAACTATTGTTCCATCTGTATAGTAAGCCTTTACCGTTCGTGGAAGCTCTGGCTCTAGCTTTACATTAGTTGCCATTGAAATATTTTGTAATGCTGATAATCCTTTTACTACAACTGTTGCCTTCACTTTTAAAGCTTGTCCCTCAACACTTCCTTCAATTTCAAATACTCCATACTTATTATATAATTCTTCTTTTACTTTACCCCAACTAACCTTTACCTCTCTTGGTAATCCAATATCATATATCGCTTTTACCTTTTCTGGTAATACTGGTGAAACTCCCTTATCTGTTTCAACATTTACTTTTTCATATGAAGTAATAGTCTTTTGGGCAGTATTCTTTCCAATATTTATTACTAAATCTTTAGTGGTAATAGTCTTACCACTATAAGTTACCTCTGCATTTAACGTTACTGTTCCTTCTGTATAGGCATATAATTTACTTCCTTCTATCTTGGCTTTTCCTGTATTATCTGAAGATAAATTATATTTTACTTGTAGCTGATCTGGCGAAATTAAAGAATCATCTTCTAATAGTCCTTCTACTTTAACATCAACAATATCGTCTTCAATTAGATCTTCTTTAGATAATTGTATTGTTGCTGAAGTTAATTTTGGATCGCCTTCTGAAAAATTAACAATATAATTATTAGTTGTTCCATCTTCTGCTATTACAATTATAGTAGCGTTACTATCAGCATTTAATGCTGGAACTACAAATACACTTGCATTATCCTTAGCTGTAGCTGTAACTATTGGAACCTTTGATCCATAAGGTAGATTAATTCTGTATTCATTAATCTTTTCGTTAAAGTTTTCAACAGATCTATCATCTACTTTAATATCACTTAGTAACCCTGTACCTTCCATTTCTATTACATCAGAATAAACATAGAATTCAGTAAGCCCAACTGCTTTATTAGCTTCAGTATCTTCCTTTAATAAAGCTCTTATTTTAGTTGTGTTTACTTCATCAAAAGTAATTTCTTCTTTATCTATTGCTGAGAACCCTTTTGTCTTACTTTGATTAGAAACTCCAACCCACTCATTACCATTCCAATATTCAACTAAAATCTCACTTGGAATCGCAACTCCATAATCACTATATAATGAAGTTCCTATTTTATTTACTGAATACTTCTTATCGAATTCAATACCAATATAATCATCATAATTTTCTCCTGGTTTCCCCCAGTTCGTCCATCTATTTTTTGGATAGCTCTCCTTAGAAACCACGCCATCATTTATGTCATTTATACTATCCCATCCTTCAGTATATGAACCGAATGGCTTTGGATAAGCTTCACCTTCATTTAATGCTATATTTACTTCTTTAAAATTATTAGTTACAACTACGATTGCTTTAGGATGTATGCCTGCTAATCCGGTAATCTTACCCTCTATTGTAATAGTTTTAGGTGAATTAACATCCTCTGCGGTTAACTCTCTTTCCCAAGTTACTGGGTACTTTTCTATACTTCCATCATTACTTACTACGGATACTTCTTTTGAAAGCTTAGCTTGTTTGCCAACAGGTACTAACATCCTAGCATCTAATACACCAATAACGTCTTTAACAATTACTTTAATATTTACTGAAATACCACTGCCTGCTACAGTTCCTTTAACTTTAAATATTCCAGGTTTTATTAAAGCATCCTGTGAAACTGAATCCCAAGTAACATCTACATCTTTTCTAGTTTCGTTTGAATAAAGTGCTGTTACTTTCTCTGGGAGCTTTAGTTCCCCGTTAATAGGTACGATAACATCGCTTACATCATATCCTACTATTTTATCTTCACTTAACTCTTCTTTTGGAACAGTATGTACTGTTATATTATCAGAAGAAATTCCTTGACTTGTTGCAGTTAATGTAAATGAGCCTGCATTTTTTGTTGATTGAACAATCACTAAAGCTTTACCATTAAATGCCTTTCTCTTATTATCCTTATATCTCTCAACACTTGCAGCATTACCATTATCTACTCCGACAATCTTCCCATTACCTTTAACGTCAAAATTTACTAAGTTATCAGCATTCGGTACTAAAGTACCGTTTTCATCAGTTACATCTACTGTTATAAATGACAAATCATATCCATCTGCAGCTATAACTTGTCGATCTGCACTTAAATCAATCTTTTTTGCATCTTTAGCAGTTTTAACTACATCTCTTGCAATTTCTTTCCCATTTTCATCCTTTGCAACGGCAGTTAATTTACCTGGTTTATACGGAACTCTAAATTCTAAATGGAGCTTACCATCCTTAGTCTCTTTATACGTTCCATTGTATCCTGCATTTGTAACTTCATATCCTTTACTTTCTACTAGTTTACCTAAATCATCACTTGTTACATCTTCATTAAAGTATAAGTCTACAGAATTAGCATTCGTATATGCATAAACTAATATTTTATCTCCATCAACCTTAATGCTATCGTCATTCTCCCAATTCCAGTGTGGTAATAAATGAACCATTGGCTTATCTGACCATTGACTTTGATAGAAATAAAAAATATCCTTCTCAAATCCAGCTGTATCTATAGCACCAAAATAGGAAGATTTTGATGGGAATTTATCGTATGGTGCTGGCTCTCCAATATAATCAAAACCTGTCCAAATATATTGACCTAAAACAAACTTTCTATCTCTATCAATCTTCCATGATGATTCTGCCGTTTTACCCCACGAAACATAATCATTATCATAAGAAGATTGTTGCAAATCTGGATGAAGATCCCATACTTTAGTTTGTTCAGGATGGTCATATTCCCCTCTACTTCTTAGTGCTGAGGATGTTTCTGATCCATAAATAATCCATTCTGGATATTTTTTATGAAAGAAATCATAATGATCATCACCATAATTAAATCCAACTGCATCAACCTCATTAGATGCCTTCTCATGTTCACCTTCACCATTTTCTCCCAATTGGAATAATGACTCTCCATAAGTAGTTGGTCTAGTATTATCTATCTCTTTAACCCACTTATTTAGTTTTTTAGCGGTTTCTTGTCCCTTTTCTTGACTACTTACCCATACTTCATTCCCTACTGACCACATTATTATACTTGGAGCATTTTTCCCTCTATTAACCATTTGCTTAACATCATACTCTGCCCAGGTCATATCTCCATATATAGATTTTTGTTCAAAAAATCTTGCATAATCATAGGTTTTCTTTGCTAAATACCATCCATCAAAAGATTCTTCTACAAGTAAAATACCTTCCTCGTTGCATATGTCTATTAGATGTTGTGATGCAGGATTATGAGTAACCCTAATAGAATTTACTCCCATCTTTTTTAACTTTTCAACTTGTCTTCTTATTGATGTTTTATTATCAACAGCACCTAAAGCTCCTTGATCATGATGCATACTAACACCTTTAAGCTTCATTTGCGTCCCATTTAAGAAAAAGCCATCGTTAGGTTTCATATCAAACCATCTAATACCAAAATCTGTTTTATACTCATCGACTATTTTATTATCAATCATTACAATAGTAGCTACCTTATATAAATAAGGATTTTCAATACCCCAAAGTTTTGGATTATCAACCGTTACATCTGCATTGAATTTCTTAGTAGCACCTGCACTAACTACTTCAGTAGTTACATTTTCCGCTACGCTATTTCCTTCAGCATCTAAAATAACTGATTTAACACTTACATCTTTTTCTGTAGCTTTCTCATTCATAATGTCTGTTTTAATATTAACGTTAGCTCTACCTTGTTTGTATTCGTTTTCTAAATCTGGTGTAGTTACATAAGTACCATACTCTGCAACATGAACATTTTCAGTCACGGTAAGGTTTACATCTCTATATATACCACTACCTGAATACCATCTACTACTGGGCTGCTGATTTGTCGCCTTTACAGCTATAACATTCTCAGTAACCCCATCACATACCAGATCATTTGTAATATCAAATGAAAATGGAGTATATCCATATGGATGGTTACCAACCTGCTTTCCATTCACATAAACATAACTATCCATGTATACTCCGCCGAAGTTAATGCTTATTTTCTTTCCTTCCATTTCCTTTGGAAGTACAAAGTTCTTTCTATACCAGCCAGTTCCTCCATCTAGAAATCCACCTTCATGGCGTGCTAGAGAATCTTTATTAAAATCTAACTCTATGCTCCAATCATGAGGTAACGTTACCTTTCTCCATTTACTATCATCAAAATCTTTTTCTTTCGCTCTTGCTGCATCCCCTAAATTGAATTTCCAATCATCGTTAAACGATATAGTTCTTTGTTTTTCATTATTTGTTACTATCTCACTATTAACCTTTGCTGTAGTCTCTGCCAATGTAGTGATCCCTGAAGTAGTTGTAAATACTACTGTAGCTAAAACTAAGCTTAATATCTTATTAAACTTCATATCTCTAGCTCCATTCATCAATTTTTTAACTCTTCTTTAGTATTTTGTATATTCTGACTACTCACTTTGTAATGATATTTATACGCCAGAACCAGTATCTCAACTAAAAGAATATTGATCGAATTATTCGTAACTAATTTTTCTGTATTAAAAGTTCTCTTTAAATCTATCAATGCATTGTCATTTTCGATTTTAATAGAATCAGATATTCATTTAGTACTCCTTCACTTATCGACAAAAAAACGATACTTAGTTGTTGAACAGTATTTGTCCTCTCGTTCTAAAATGATAGATGGAAATTCAGGATAATTAATCGCATCTGGATACCCTTGGGTCTCAAGGCAGATTCCTAAGTATTTTCTCACTGGAACATTTGATATGGAATATTTGCCTACTAATTGATTTCCTGAGTAAAGAACAACACATGGTTGATCGGTTGTAACAAGTAAATTCCGCCCACTTTCCTCATCACTTAACATTATTGTCCGTTCACTCTGATTAGCGAAAACGATCGGATGATCATAACCATGACCAACAAGAACATTTTGAGGATGAGATAATAGGATTCCTTCTTTTAACTTTCGACCTTGCTTAAAATCAAAGGGAGTATTCTTAACATCTAGTAATCTTCCAGTAGGTGTTAAATCAGGACTTAATTCTAAAAAGAAATTAGTTTCTAATTGTAGCTTATGCTCTAAACAATCCCTTTTTAAATTACCACTTAAGTTAAAATAAGAATGATTCGTTAGATTAATCAAAGTCTTTTTATCAGTCTTACCCTCATATGTTATTTTTAGTTCATTGTCATTTGTTAAAAGATACAATACAGTTATATCTAAATTTCCTGGGTAACCTTCTTCACCATCTGGACTGAGGTAAAAAAATTTCATACCAATTGCATTTTCTTCTTCAATTTTTTCCGTTTTCCAAATGACGGAGCTAAGGCCAACTTTCCCACCATGTAAATGGTTAAGATCATCATTAGCAGCTAGTCTGTATTTCTTACCATCCAAGTCAAATGATGCACCTTTAATCCTCCCAGCTACTCTACCTACTATCGCTCCAAAGTATGGTGACCATTTTAGATAATCACTAAAATCCTCAAAACCAAGAACAACATTTTCAACGTTTCCAATAAGATCGGGAACCATAATTTTCGAAATGATACATCCATAATTTAGACAAGATACTGACATTCCTGAATCATTGTAAAAAGTATACTCTTTAACAGGTTTTCCATTGTAATGACCAAACAAACGATCTTGCATTTTCATCGGTTTATCTCTTCTTTTGGAGCAGATAATGAATAAAGGAAACGATGAAATCCTGCAATTCCTACTTCATCCCGTTTAAACACTCCTGCATTTTCTAATGCTCTTAAAAACTTCTTGCCTACTTCATCTTTCATAATCGATTCAATATTTGTTTCATTAACAACACCGAGATATTTACCTTTTAATTCTATAGCCCAGTTTAGATGATACTCGGCAACGACTTTTGTTTTATTAAGAATGAAATTTCCTACTTCTTCAAGTTCAGTCTTTAGTCGCGCAGGTAGCACGGCCAGCCCCATTACTTCAATAAGACCAATGTTCTCTTTCTTAATATGGTGAACATCTTCATGTGGATGAAAAATCCCAAGTGGATGTTTAGAGTCCGTTCGATTATTACGAAGCACTAAATCCAACTCAAATAAGTTCCCATTCTTACGAGCAATAGGGGTAATCGTGTTATGAGGTACCTCACCTGTTTTCGCTAAGATCCCTAATTCTTCGTCATTGTAGTTTTCCCAAGCTATTAAAATTTTTTCCGCAACTTCAACTAGTGTGCACGATTGTTCCGATTGCAACCGAATGACAGACATTGGCCATTTCAAAACTGAACATTGAACATCTCGAAATTCTTGCAATTCAAAAGTCCAATCAACGTCTGCTCTAGCCATAGCAAATCTATAACGACCACCCTGATAATGATCATGAGATAAAATCGAACCACCAACAATGGGTAAATCGGCATTTGATCCAACAAAATAATGCGGAAATTTTCCAACAAAGGCTAACAACAGTTCAAATGTCTTACGGTTAATAATCATATTTGTATGTGTTTTGGATAGAACAATACAATGCTCGTTGTAGTATAAATAAGGTGAATACTGTAAATACCAAGTTTCTCCCAATAAATTGACTCGAATCATACGGTGATTGGAGCGTGCTGGATGGCCTCTTCTCCCGACATAACCTTCATTTTCAATGCAAAGCAAACATTTTGGATAGTCTCTTTTGGGAGCTGCTCTTTCTAATTCAATGCTTTTTGGATCTTTTTCTGGTTTAGACAAATTAATGGTAATATCTAATTCACCATATTTTGTCGACACTTTATACTCAATATTCTTCTTGATTTGCCTCATCTGAATATAGTTACTATTTTTACATAATTGATAAAAATAGTTTGTTGCTGATAGAGGATCCAGTTTATATTTTTCATAGAAAAACTTGTTTACAGTTGATGGGCGAGGAATCAAGCAGTTCATTATTTTACTAGAGAAAATCTCTCTTTCATCAGATTGGTTCTCAATAATTCCTTTTTCACATGCATAATCAACAATTAAATCAAGTAAGTCTTGAATCATAACTTGGTTTTTCCCAATTGCTTCCTTATATTCAGTTAACTGTAAAAGGGAAAGGATTTGATTACGCGCAAATATTTCATCGTCCGACTCAATTAATTGAGCTAAAATTGCTTGATTGATTAATTGTTGTACGTATTGAAATATCATCTTTTCACCTCAATTTTTGATAACCATTAGGGTGATTTTGATGCCAGTTCCAAGCATCACTAATGATTTTGTGAATTGAGGTTCTCGATGGTTTCCATCCTAGTATCTGTTTTACTTTTTCCGAAGAAGCAACGAGAGTACTTGGGTCACCAGAACGTCGATCACCTTTTTTAACTGGAATATTGATGCCAGTTACCTGAATAGCCGTCTCAATAATTTCTTGAACAGAAAAACCTTGACTACTACCCAGATTAAAAATGTTGCTCTTTCCTCCATTTTGGAGATAACGAAGCGCTAATAGATGTGCTTCAATCAAGTCCTCTACATGAATATAATCCCTTACGCATGTGCCATCTTTCGTATCATAATCATCTCCAAAAATCTTAACAGCTTCCCTCTTACCTAATGCAGCTTCTAAAACAACAGGGATAAGATGTGTTTCTGGATGATGGTCCTCACCTATTTGTCCGTCACTTCTAGCTCCAGCAACGTTAAAATAGCGGAGGGATACATATTTCAAATCAAAAGCTTTTTCGCACCAAGCTATCATTCTTTCCATCGATAATTTCGTTTCACCATAAGTGTTCGTTGGAATTGCAATAGCCTCTTCTGTAATAGGTACGACTTTAGGTTCCCCATAAACAGCAGCTGTCGATGAAAACACAATGTGTTTAACACCAAATTCCTTCATCATTTCAAGAACAATCTGCGTACCGTATACATTGTTATCAAAGTACTTTAAAGGCTCAAGCATTGATTCACCTACAAGAGAATTAGCCGCAAAATGTAGGATTGCCTCAATGTTTTCTTTTTCAAAGACAGTTTTCATAAATTGTCGATCGCGGATATCTCCTTGATAAAAAACTGCCTTTGGATGAATTGCATCTAAGTGGCCTGTTTGTAATTGATCAATCACAACCACTTCAAAATCATGATCGATTAACTGATAAACCGCGTGCGAACCAATATAGCCTGCTCCGCCTAGCACAAGAATACTCATTTATATCCCCTCCGTCATTTCTATTTCTTTTGCACCATCCCCGATACTCGCTACATAGAAATCAGCATCATAGCCGATCAGTTCTCGATAAACAGCACCAACATTCGCTATAAAGTGATCAACCTCTTCATTCGCGACGATTGCAATCGCACAACCCCCAAAACCTGCTCCCGTCATTCGTGCTCCAAGTACCCCCGACTGTTTCCACGCTGCTTCTACTAAGCTATCAAGCTCTTTACCCGTCACTTCATAATCATCTCGTAATGATCTGTGTGAGTCGTTCATTAATTGCCCAAACCCCTCTAAATTCGCTGCTTTTAGCTCTTTAAGTGCTTTTAAGGTTCTTCTATTTTCATAAACTGCATGCTTGGCACGCTTACGAACAATTTCATTTGAAATGAGAAATTGATTTTCATCGAACTCTTTTTCAGTAAGCTGCCCAAGAGCTTCAATGGTCAGCTTTTGCTGAAGCTGAGCCAGTGCTTCTTCACATTCACTTCTACGCTGATTGTACTTCGAATCCGCTAGCTCTCTGCGCTTATTTGTATTCATAATCAATATTTTATATCCTTCAAACTGAATTGGAGCGTACTCATAATTAAGTGTCTTGCAATCTAGCAAAATCCCTGCATGTCTAACTCCCATACCAATCACAAATTGGTCCATGATCCCACTATTTACCCCAATAAACTCATTTTCAACACGTTTTCCAAGCTTGATGAGATCTAGACGAGGAATATTAAGATCAAACAAGCCATTTAGCATTACACCCGTTAACATTTCAAGCGATGCAGAAGAAGAAAGCCCTGCACCATTAGGAATATTCCCATAAATAAGTAACTCAAATCCTGAAGTAAATTCGTATCCTAATTCTATTATGTAACGAAGGATACCTTTTGGATAATTTGCCCAGTTATCATTCGGATTAAAATCTAATGAAGTCAAGTCAAACTCGATTAATCCTTGGTCAGGAAAATTAATTGAATACATGCGAATTATCTGATCATTACGCTTTTTAACAAGAGCATAGGTTCCATACGTAATTGCACATGGAAAAACATGGCCGCCATTATAATCGGTATGTTCTCCAATTAAATTAATTCTCCCAGGTGCAAAAAAAACTTTTTGTGGCAATTCGTGATATAAGTTCTTAAATTTAGAGATTAATGTGTCGCTTTTCATACTGTTTAAATTTGGAATTGTGAGCATTCACTTTATTCCTTTCTTCAATTTTTTAAAATTTAAAGCCCCTTTAATAGTTTATTCACATTTTAATAAAGGGGCTTTTAGCTATATTTAAATTTTTACTATTAATCTATTTTTTCTTTGCATGCTTACGCATATCAAATGCGACGGCCACAATAATAATTGCACCTTTTACAATGAATTGGATGTATGGGCTTACTCCTAGGAAAGCTAAACCATAGTTGATAATTTGGAAAATTAAAACCCCAGTAATAACACCTGGCACTGTACCAATACCACCTGATAATGACACTCCTCCCACAACGCAAGCTGCGATGGCATCAAGCTCATACATATTACCGGTATTGTTTGTAGCGCTACCTACGCGTCCAGCTTCAAGTGTTCCAGAGAAACCATAAAGAAGGCCTGCAATCGTGTAAATTATTATGATATTTTTTGCAACGTTTACACCAGAAACCTTAGCTGCTTCAGGGTTTCCTCCAATTGCATACATATTTTTACCTAATTGTGTTTTATTCCAAAGAACCCAAATAATGATTGAAAAGATAATAGCATAAAAAATAAGAAATGGAATTTCATAGTCACCTATTGGAATTCCCCGTTGAGCAAACTTTGTAAAGCTTTCACTTAATCCACCAATTGGTTGTGCACCGTATGGAGGACGATCAAAGTAGATAGAGGTAATTCCATATATACCAATCATCATCCCTAATGTAGCAATGAAGGGAGGTACATGAAATTTTGAAACAATGACACCGTTTAATGAGCCAAATAGCCCAGTAATTAACATGGCAATAATAATTGGTACAAACAAAGGTAATTCCGGCAAGCTTGGATACATTTTATAAGCATAATCACCAGCTTGAAGCAACGATGCCGACACTACAGCCGCAAGACCGACCATCCGACCAGCAGAAAGGTCCGTTCCAGCTGTAATTAGAATTCCTGCTATTCCAAGCGCAATAATAATACGTGAAGAAGATTGACTTAAAATATTGATTAAATTGGTAACCGATAGAAAATCAGGAGAAACGATTATTATTCCTATTACAAGAAGTATTAAAAAAACATAGATTACATTATCGAATAGCCATTTGGTTATTTTTGAATTTTTGATGGCTTGTGAACTCATTTTACATTTCCTCCTAATACAATGCTGCTAATCGCATGATTTCTTCTTGAGATGTAGTGGCTGTATCAACGATTCCAGCTACTTTTCCATTACTCATTACTAAAATTCGGTCTGTTACACCCAAAAGTTCTGGCATTTCAGAAGAAATCATTATGATCCCTTTTCCTTCTGCTGCTAGTTGATTAATGAGTTGGTAAATTTCAAACTTTGCGCCTACATCAATTCCTCTTGTAGGCTCATCTAGTAATAGAACTTCCGGATTAGTTAACAACCATCGGCCAATGATTACCTTCTGTTGGTTTCCACCGGATAAACTGCCGATGGCTGTCTTTTGAGATGGAGTCTTTACCTTCATTGATTCAATTACCCACTTAGTATCATGGTGTACTTTCCTGTCAGAAAGGAGGATCCCTTTTTTATACTGAGCTAGGTTAGCTATGATAGAGTTAAAGCTTATACTAAGATCAGGGTATATACCTGTGGATCTTCTTTCTTCTGTCACGAGTGCAAAACCATTTTTGATAGCATGCTGAGGTGAATGGTTTTGCACTTCTTTACCATGAAGTTCCAGCTTCCCTGATTTCATTGCTCTCATACCGAATATTGACTCCATTACTTCTGTTCGTTTAGAGCCGACTAGACCAGCAATACCTAAAATTTCACCTTTTCTAATCTCAAAATTGATATCAGAGAAGGAGGATTCATTTTCGGCCGTTAAATCTGTAACTTTTAATATAACGTCACCAGGTTGATTTATTTTTGTAGGGAACCTCTGTGAAAGATCCCGTCCAACCATAAGCTTAATAATCTCCTCGGTTGTTAACTCTTTCGCACTTTTTGTAGTAATGTACTGACCGTCACGCATGATGGTTACTTCATCTGATATCTTCAGAATTTCTTCCATTTTGTGAGAAATATAAATAATAGCGACATTCTCACTTTGTAGTTTTCTAATGATTTTAAATAAGTGGTCTACCTCTTTTTCTGTTAGAGATGAAGTAGGCTCATCCATTACAATAATTTTCGAATGATAAGAAACTGCTTTAGCGATTTC
Organism: Bacillus sp. AFS017336; assembly: GCF_002555445.1. Lineage (NCBI taxonomy): Bacteria > Bacillati > Bacillota > Bacilli > Caryophanales > Bacillaceae > Bacillus > Bacillus sp. AFS017336. Next base: position 26,952 of record NZ_NUCO01000145.1, on the reverse strand, counting down.
TACCATTTGCATTTCAGAAACAGATAAAGTGCTCACTCTACTCCGTGGATCGATAGAGATATCCAGACTTTTAAAAATAGCATCTGTATCTTCATACATTTTCTTTTCATCTATAAAAATGCCTTTTTTTGGAAAACGTCCTAACCAAATATTATCCATGACATTTTGCTGACGAACTTGATTCAATTCCTGATGGACCATAGAAACTCCGTTTTCTAGTGCTTGTTTGGAATTGGCAAATGAGACCTTCTTGCCATCCAAATGAATTGAGCCATCATCCATTGAATAAATACCAAATAAACACTTCATCAAAGTTGATTTTCCAGCACCATTTTCACCCATTAAAGCATGTACAGTCCCAGCCTTCACTTTAAGTGAAACATTTTGAAGTGCGATTACACCAGGAAATTTCTTTGTTAAATGACTCATTTCAAGTATATTAGTCGTTCTGGTTTCTAACATGAGCATGCCTCCTTTTAATACCTATGAAAAAATATGAGAGGTACTTAATGAGTGCATCTCATATTTTTTTTGCATCCGACAGCTACTTTCTTCTTTATTATTTATAAGCATCTTTACCTACTTGAATATTTTCTTTTGTTACTTCAATGTATGGAACACGAACTGCTTTAGAATCATCTAATGTCCAATCTGTTCCTTCAAGAACGTCTTTACCATTTGCTGCATTTGTAGCAAGTTCAATAGTCGCTTTACCTTGGTTAGTAGCGTCATTTAATACCGTTCCAACCATTTTACCTTGTTCAATCATATCAAGCGCTTCCGGAATTGCATCAACACCTACAACTGGCATAAACTTGTTTCCAGAGAAATAGCCTGCTTTTTCAAGAGAAGCAATTGCGCCTAAAGCCATACCATCGTTATTAGCGATTACAAATTCGATTTTATCTTTGTATTTAGCGATCCAAGCATCCATCTTTTCTGTTGCTTTAGTTGCATCCCACATAGCTGTATCCATTGCTAATTCTTCTACTCCGATCCCTTTTTCTTTTATTGTATCAATTACATATTTTGTACGAGCTTCTGCATCTGGGTGACCTGGTTCACCTTTTAGTAAAACATATTGAATTTTCCCATCGCCGTTTTTGTCATATTTTTTAATGTTTGCCTTCCATGCTTTTGTAACCATTTCCCCTTGAATCACACCTGCTTCTGATGATGTTGTACCAACATAGTAAGCTTTTTCAAAACCTTTTAAAACAGATGAATCCGGCTCTTTATTAAAGAAGATAACAGGAATATCTTTCGACTTTGCCTTATCAACAATCGTCTGTGCTGCCTTGGGGTCTACTAGATTAATAGCCAATGATTTAGCACCTTTTGCTATTAATGTATCTACTTGTTCAATTTGTTTTGCTTGGTCATTTTGGGAATCATTTAACATCAGATTAACTTTCCCTTTAGCTGTCCCTTCCATCGCACGACGAACATAAGACATAAAGTTATCATCAAATTTGTAAATCGTTGCTCCAACAGCTGGAAGCTTATCGCCACCTTTATTGCCAGAATCAGAACCACTAGTAGAACTACTACATCCAGCAGTTAATAGAATGCTAGAAGCAACTGTTAAAGATAAAATAAATTCCTTTTTCTTTTTAATCATGTGATTATTCTCCTCTTATATATAGTAAAAACAAAGGTAAAATGGCACTTACCTTTCACTTTGGAAACCCTTACAAATATGTTAACATGAGCGATTTCGTTAAATAAGTTTAACTAATAGCATAAAATTGTGAATTCCTAGATTATTTTATAAACAATTTTAAAAAGAATTTATTAAGGAAATTAAAAGGACCAATCCTGCCTTCAATACATTGAATATTTATTAAATTTAATGTCTTTGAAAATAATAAAAAATCCCCCTTTAGTAGACTACCGCTCCTTTTGGAAGGACTTTTTTGTGTCTACTATATGGGGGATAATATATTCCATTAAATTGAATTAGTCTTTTTCAAAGTCTATAAATTTACTCACTTAACTTACTGTGGCTTTACGGAACTCAGATGGTGATAAACCTGTATTCTTCTTAAACACCCGACTAAAATAATTTGGATCTTTATAGCCGACTGAATAACATATTTCCTTTAAGCTCTTTCCACCACCTAGCATTTCCGTTTTTGCCTGCTTCATTCTTACTTCTGTTAAATAATCAATAAATGTCATACCAAATCGGTCTTTAAACAACTTGCTAAAATAAAACGGACTTAACTCCACAAACTCAGCAACTAATTCTAAATTAATAGATTCAGAGTAGTTCTTTTCAATATACTCCTTCGCCTTTTGAAGCATACCTTTTGCATGATTACTTCGCCAATCCTGTACTTGATGAACAACTGACAGTAAATAAGACTTACCCTTATCATAAAGAATTTTCAAATCTTCAGTCTGATTAATGGAAGGCGATTGTTCATAACCTATGCCCAAATCGTGTAGCATTCGTGAAACGAGAATAAACAATTCATCAAAAGATTTACTAATTTTTTCGCAATTCGATTGATTAGTGGAAAGTCTCCTTACAAATTGCTCATAAATGATGGTTACTTGGTTAACATCTCCTTTACGTAAAGCATCTAATAGTTGCTTCTCGGCTTCTAATACATCTGTAAAAGTATATCTTTCAATGCCCTCTTCATGATTACCGAATAAAAATTTTTGATTGGACATTTTTAATAATTGTTGTAGGGCGGATAGTGCCTCATTATAGGATTTATACAGTTCACATGCATTCATATATGGTAAACCGACTCCTACCCTTAATTCCGCGTGAAAAAATTCTTTTTGAAAAAGTTGGTTTATTTCTTCTATTATATTAATGGCGTTCGTATTAAAATGTACCTTTTCAGTCGTTTTCCTGCTAAGGAATAAAACAGGTACTTGTGTATCTGTGATAGGTCCTACCATTAATTCATATTTTTTAACAACCCATTTTAATGTGTCCTTCAGCCATAAATACCAGGTTTGTTTATCGTAATGCTCAGGCTCAACGACTTCTTGAATCGAAAAAAGCATCATGTATCCATATGTGATTTCAACTCCTAGCAGTTCACCCCACTCATTATAATTAAAATCATTAATCTGGTTAAGTAATAATGTATTTATACATTCCTTGCCCGCAATCGATACAGCACGATCAAAGTTTCTCCGTAAACTTTTCTCTTCGTTTATTCGATTATGTTCTTCGCAAATTTCAAGTGATACACGTTGTAAGCTCTCGAGTATATCTTGCTTTCTACTTGGTTTCAATACGTATTCCTTTACGCCCTGCTGCATCACTAATTTAGCATACTCAAAGGTATTAAAAGCAGAAACCATGATAAACCTTATACTAGGATCGATTTTTTTTATTTCCTGTACAGCTTGAACACCATCAATACCTGGCATTTTAATATCCATAAAAATAATATCAGGCCTATCTTTTATCGTCATTTCAATTGCTAATCTTCCGTTGGGGGCTTCTCCGATGACTATTACCTCCTCTGAAAATCCATTTATGATTTTCGTTAATACCTTTCTTTCAAGAACTTCATCGTCAACAATTAGTACCTTCAGCAAGCTTCTTCCCCCTCTTCCTTAGTCATATAAGGGATGGTTAGTCTGAAATTTGTTCCTTTATTCAATTCAGATTCAATTTCAACGACATCATTTCTTTGATAAAAGAGTTGCAATCTTTTTATCACATTTTTCACACCTATGCTTGTAGAATGACCAGTTGATTTTTCTGGAGAAAATAGCTCCTCTGAATCCTTCCCTTTTACGTAATTAAGTAATCTAGTTTTCGTTTTATCATCCATTCCTTGCCCATTATCTATCACGTCTACATGGATACGATCTTCAAAACGGTAAATATTTAAGCTAATCCTTGCATTTTCTTCATATGATTCAACACCGTGGATGAATGCGTTTTCAATTATTGGTTGCAAAATTAAGGTAGGTATTTCAAGATCTAAACAATCATCGTCTATATCTGTAGTAAATTGAATTCGGTCGCCAAACCTTGTTTGTTGAATAAAAAAATACTCTTGAACAATTTTTACTTCATCTCTCAGTGTCGATGCCTTCTTTAAATTTCCAATATTATAACGTAGCAGTGCTGCAATAGCCTCAATTAATCTGGAAGTATGCTCCGCTTCTTCTAAAAAAGCCATTTTTGAAACGGTATTTAATGTATTAAATAGAAAATGTGGATTGATTTGATTTTGAAGACTCTTTAACTCCAAGTCTTTTAACAGTTTGTCTAACTCTGACTTCTGTTTTATTTCCAAGACATACTGTCTAAGATTCGTTCGCATCTGGTTAAAAGTTTCAGTTAAAAGCTTTAATTCATCATTCGTTGTAATTTTTATATCTTCCCCAGATAAATCACCTTTTGAAATTTGCCTTGCTGCTCCTGATAATTTACTAATGGGCTTTGTAATTCCACCGGAAATCCATAATGCTAGCAACATACTCAGAAAAAATGTAGCAGAAAAAAGGGAAATAAACATAAGTTTATATAAATGATTTTGCTGTTCCATTTGATCATAAAATAACTGATAATCGGATAATTTATTATTTAATAAAGAAAGTGTACTCTCTTGAAGAAACCCGTTTATTTTTAATACTTCATTAAAGTGATTGGAGTAGTAGTTTATATCATCCTTTTGAAAAGACCTTACAGTTGCATCCGTTTCCTCTAAAAAGCTATTAATCATATTTTTATAGTTTATTAATGTTATATCGCTCTTCTTCATTACCTCATCAAGTCTTCTTTTATCTTTGATTAATTTTAGCTTTTCTTTTTGGTAGTCGGCTAAGTAAAGTTCTTCTTTGTCCAAAATATATGCATGCAGCTTCTTCGAAATAAAATTTGTTTTTTGTGAAATATCATTAAGCAATAGAAATCGTTCAAAGCCATCATCATACTCATTGACGAGTTTTTCATTGCTTTTATAATAAAAAAAACCTACTGATGATAAAAGAACGACTAATACAATGAAATATAGAAGCAGTTTGGATCTGATTCGAAATAACATTAACGGCTACTTTCCCTTCTATTCAATATGACTTACTTGTAAATCTTCTACCCTCATAATTCTAGTATTTGTATGGACAATAGTTGGCACCTTTTTCCCCTCTATTAGATCAATCATCATTTCTACTGATTTATATCCCATTTCATAAGGCTCCTGTACAACTGTAGCTTTAATGATCCCTTGTTTTATGTAATTAAGCGTTTCAGGAAGTGTGTCAAAGGCGATTATCGTCATACTGTTTTTCATTTTATATTTTTCGACCACTTGTGCAATTCCAATCCCATCTAAAGCACTTGTCCCAAAAAATGCATTAACTTCAGGATGCTCTTGTAAAATTTGGTTTGTCTTCTCAGCAGCCTGAACTCGACTAATATCTGATTCTTTTACCGTAATAATGCGAATCCCTTTTTGATTTTTAACTGCATCCTGAAAACCCTTTACCCGCTGTATTTGGTGATTCTTATAAAAATTCCCGGTTATGATTGCAACATTGGCGATTCCATGTGTTTCTTCAATCATTGCTTTGCCCGCCAAATAACCTGAGTAATAATTATCTGTTCCAATATAAGCGTTTCGTTTACTATTTAACGCATCTGAATCGACTGTAATTACCGGAATTTTTTTCTCAACAACTCGATCAATTAATGGCGTATACTGCTCGTCACTTAAACCTTGCATTAAAATACCATCTACATTTGAGGCAACTGCCATTTCAATTGTTTTTACATGTTCATCCATATTGGATTGCTTGGGTCCTACATACTCCAAAAATACATCATACTTTTCGGCTGCAGCCCTTGCTCCTTTCTCTACAAGTCTCCAATACTCATTATCTTGTTCTTCCGGAACTAAAACAAAATGATATTTATATTTTTCTAAATTGGTACTCTCAGTAGGCAATTTATGGATGAACACTTTGTATCCAAAATAAATAGAAAAGAAGAAACTTACGAGGAGCAAAATAGTCCCCAAAATGTACGCAACGCTCGCTAACCTGCTCACTTAACTCCCCCTTCACCCTGAAACTACATAACTGATCAACCATGTAAGTGTATAAATGAATGTATAATAAAGATTTATTTACATTAAATGTACTAAGTCCACCTTATAAAAGGTGGACTTTTAGTAGTACTATATAGATTGAATTACGTTATTTAGTCTACATTTAAAATAAATATTTAAACAAGAAAGCTTATGGAAGCCTGTTTTATTGTGTTCACCTTCATTATTTCTTCACTACAACTTTTTTAAGTTGACCAATATTCCCGGCTTTATCCTTTGCATAAACGTAAAGAGTTGCTCCGACTTTTTGCTTTTTATAATTAACAGTATATATTCCTTTACTGTTAGCAGTAGTTGAGCCAATAATTACTTTTCCTGATTTCACATAAACTTTTGCACCTGGCTCGGCTTTTCCGCTCATTTTTGTTTTAGATATGCTACTAACAGATGGAATTGCCGGTGGTGTTATGTCTTTTATTTTAACTTGTTTATTAGCTCCAACATTCCCCGATTTGTCTAAAGCGTAAACATACAGGATTGTTCCCACCTTTTGCTTTTTAAAGCTAATAGAGAATTTTCCAGTACTGTTAACAACGGAAGAACCTATGATTTCTTTTCCTGATTTAGCATATACTTTAGAACCTTTTTCTGCAGTTCCAGATATTTTAGTATATGTAACATTTTTTACTGAAGGAATAGTTGGTGCTGTCTTGTCTTTTACAGTGATATTCGTTTTAATCTCTTTACCAGCTTGGTCAGTAACAGTCACTTCTAGAATTGTTCCAGCTTTTTGAACTCTGATTGGGAGTGAAAAAGTTTCTGAAGTATTTACAGTTCCTGAAGCAAGAATAACTTTGCCAACTTTTATCGTCACTTTTGAATTAGCTTCAGCCTCACCAGTTACTAACTTATCTTTATCACTTACTTCATTTACTTTCACAAAGTTACTAGGGTTTGTACTACCTGAACCAGGTTTTTCATTGTTTGTTACATTAAATTTTACGATTTGTCTGTCTGCTTTTGAGCCACCTACAGGAGAAAGAATTGCTTTGTATACCCCACTAGCAGCAGATCCATTTGGTGTAAAGCTTCCATTATATGTTGAACTTGGATTCTTTGTGGAATCAATTTTGATTTCATTCCCGTTTGGATCAATCACTTTAAAGTCCCAAACAATTGGTTTAGATGCCCCAGCTTTGAATGTAAAAGGATTATTTACACTTACATCCTTGTCTTGAGTACCTGTTAAAGATGTAATAAATGGTGTAGGTGGTGTATCACCTTTATAAATTGAAATAGTCTTAAACGTAATATGTCCTGTAAGATCAGTTACATAAAATTGGAAATCATTTCTGCCTTCTGATAATTTAAGGGTCATCTTATGTTCATAATTTAATGGTCTTTGCTCGAAAGGTTTTTCAAATTCTTTATTATCTTCTTCATTACCATTTACTGTTAAACGGAAGGCATCGAAGTTATCTGAAATTAAAGCTGTTATTTCTGGATCTGCCGCATTTTTTGCAACATAATTATTCGCTGGTAATCCTTTAATATCAAGTTTAGCACTTTGAGTATCAATAAAAATTTGTCGTCGGAATTCAATTTTATTTCCAACTACATCTTCTCCTACAAAAAACACGTCATGTACACCATCTTCACTAAACTTGATTTGTGATTTAAAATCATAACGCTTTAAGGTTGGGTTATAAGTTAAATCTATGTTCTTCTCTGTATCCCCAACAAGTTTGTCACTTCTCACATGTAAATATTTAACTAGTGAACTATCAGTTACGTATCCTGTAACAGAAATATCACGAGTATTATATGCACCAGTAGGACTTGGTGAATTCGAAACAATATATGGAATCGTGTTATCAGGAGAAGATAATGTAACAATAGAACCATTACTTGCATTGTCCCATACGACAATATCAATATTATTTTTGATATCAACATTATATTTATCTTTAAGTTCTTTTAAATCAACTACGTATTCCTTTGTAGTAGGATTAACTTCTTTGATGTTATCTACCCATACTTTCTTATTATCAGTATAGATATCAACGTCACTAATACCACTGCCGTTATCTTGAACTTTAAAATATAGCTTATTTTTACTGTAAGTAGCATTTGAGATAACTGGAGCAGTGTTATCAACAACTACAGGGAAATTTACAACTTGTTGAGGCTTACCAGGGTAATCAACCTGCGTTTTAATTGTATAGTAATATAAACCTTCTGGAACAAGTTTGTTATTTACTTTTCCATCCCATTGAGTATATTCAGGTTTGTAGGAATAGCCTGCTTGAGCTTTACCGCTAGTATAATAATCCTTGCGTTCTCCATATTTATTAGTGTATAGCTTGCGAAGTGTATTGCCACTTCTGTCTGTAATGCTGTATTCAACCGTTTTACTATTTCTTAAAAATTGAAGGACTGGAGAAAGTGCATCATTATGTTTATCTCCATTTGGAGAAATAGCAAGTTTTGCTTTATTGAAAGTACCTAGAAATCCATAATTATTACCAATAGCATTACCATCTTGATCAACAAATCCCGAGCCATATGTCAAGCCACTGAAGTATGAAGTTGAAGGGTCAGCCATTGTATCGTCTAGGATTGGAGCTGCATTCCAATCACCTTTAAAGCCTACATATGGTACAGAAATATCTGGAAGTCCTGCATCTTGAGAGTCATTTTTTAAAGTGATAAATCCTTCTACAAAATAACCATTTTTCATTGCTGCTTCTAACTCAGCTTTTGCATTTGTAAGATCGATGCTAATCGTAAAATCTTTTGATTGACCTGGGACTAATGATAGAGTTGGTGAATCAGTTGTAACGATAGCCTTTGAAATCACCTGTGATTTTAGAGCGTTTCTCCCATTTGAAATTGCATCAGTTAAAACTGATGTGTCCACATTATACGTTACATCTTTATCACTAAAGTTAGTAGCTGTTAACGTCATTTCAAATTTATCGGTCTTGATTTCTTTCAATTCAACCTTTGCATCATTAGTGCCTTTTCGCACAACATAAACAGGTGTATTAATAGCTGAATATAGTTGCATAAGTCCAGCACCTTGTCTACGTGGAGAGTAGTATATATTATTGTCATCTGGATCCTGAACTGGTTTTGCTGTATTCATCAGGAGCGTTTTTACTCTTTTTACTTTATCCGCTCCCTGTAAATTTGGGAATAATTGTTGAACTTTTTGTAGTACTAGTGCAGCTCCCCCTGACACATGAGGTGCAGACATTGAAGTACCACTCATTGTTCCATATTTTCCGTCATTTAGGGTTGAGTAAATTTGTCCACCTGGTGCGGTGATTTCAGGCTTTAATTCCAAACTTGGCGTCACACCCCAAGAAGTTGATGAGTTCATTCTACCAGCAGCGCTATTTACAACCGTCTTCATTTTTCCTGTAAATGTAACCTTCCCGGTACCACCAGCAGCAATAAGTTTAGACTCAAGATCATTTCCGTCACTAATCCCTATTGAAACAACAGGAATAGTTGGGTTTGATAATGCCATGTGTACATAATCTCCATGAGTTTCATGACCTCGAATAATAACTCCAGCAGCCCCTGCCGCTTGAGCAGTTGCTTGAATTGCAGCATAGTTTGGACCACTTGTCGTTGACTTTCTTATTGCATATACAATTTTACCTTTTACATCCTTACCATCATACTGTGAACTATACCCATTGCCCACATAGACAACATCAAGGTCCTTATTCGTCCCAAATACCTCAACCGGGTTAGGAGCGGATTGTCTCTGAAAAGCCATTGAAAGCGTTTCGTTTCCAACTGTTACTTTCATTTCGTCCAATTGTATATAGTCATTTTCAATATTTGCTACTGAAATTGAGTTAGTTGCAACACTAGGATCACCAACTAGTCCGATATCAGGGTTAGATGCGAACGGATTAGGACCACCACTTCCAATTTGATCAGAGTTTCCAGCAGCAATTGACATTAATACGCCACTGTTAACAGCTCTTTCAACCGCTTTTTGTTCTATACTATCAGAATTAACAAATCCTGCAGGTGAACCTAAGCTCATATTCAGAACATCTGCTCCAAGCTTAATTCCATCATCAATCGCTTTTACATAAATGTCACCATATGTAGATGGATTAGCTGGATCGTTACTGAATACTTTTAGGGCTAATAGCTGTGCTTCTGGAGCGACACCTTTAATACCATTCCCACTCTCGTCACCATTTGCTCCAACAATTCCAGCGACATGCATCCCATGCATTGTTGCATTTGGTCCAAGATCCAGAATTTCTTGGTTTTTATCTGCATAGTTATAGCCATACGGAACTTTTGTAGTAAAATATTTTCCTTGTAGGTTATTTGCTGAGATAAGTTCATCTGTTTTTGTTTTTGTTAGCTTATTTTTAGGATCTTCGTTTAATGTCATGTCTGGATGAGACGAATCAATGCCAGTATCAATGATTCCAACTACCATGCCTCTTCCGGTATAACTATCATGCCAAGTTTGAATGGCTTGTACCATTTTTTTACTAGACAGCATATTTGGTTCTTCTTTTGGTCTTTCATATTCATTTACTAGATTAACAGATTCTACATTTGGTAAACTCTCAAGTTCATCAATCTGACCATATTCGATTTCACCACTGACACCGTTAACAACTGTTGTAAAGGTATTATCAACTTTAAAATCGACGTTATCTTCTTTAACATCTGTTAAAAAATCTTTTTGCTCATCTTTAACTTCTGATTGCAACTCTACTTTTTTTGTTTCTGGTAGATCTTTATATCTAATGCCTTTTTTAATAGAATAAGATATTGCAGGTGCCCCTTCTAATTCAACTATTACACGAACTTTTTCATGGTCTTTAGGCTCTGGTGTAGGAGCAATTCTCTTTTGTTCGGTTCTATCTGGGGCAACTAAAGTGTCTCGATTCAATGTATCTGCCTTTACCTTTGCAGCGCCCACAAAAGAAGCTGAACCTGATATTGATAATAATGATGCCAACCCAACTGCTGTGAACTTTTTTAGCTTTTGATGATTCTTCAATCTTCTCTCTCCTTCTAGTTATCAAGATAATGCCTTGACCCCCGTTTTCTAATTTTGAGATGTTCCTAGAAAATTTAATAACCCTTTCTTAAAATTCTGAATTTTCCCTAAAGGATCGTTCACAAACATAATATACTAAATATTCCGGCATTGTAAATAACTTTTTTTGTTTTTGATAAAAAGTTATGTAGAATTATAGATTTAAATTTACATAAACAAAAAATACTTGATAAAACACTATTCAAACTATAAAATACTGCATTAAAAATTTATATTCTTATAGACTTTTTATCATTTTGTTAAAAAGAACATATTGAGACCATGAAATAAGAATGTCATTTTATTGAATATCAATAGCATTTTTAATCAAGTTCGCTAAAATTCCTAATCCGGATCTAAGGATTAGACCGATTTCTGGCCGAAACCCGATATGATTTCCTATAACAATGGTGCTTCTTAAATGCGTACACACATTCCCCTTTTTGAATAATAAGATTTTAATAATATACTAGAACACTAAAATAATTTATAAACAAACTTAAATTCAAAATGATATTAAATTACTTGTTTTATAGGTTTTAATATGTATATAAATTGAAATAACATATATTTTTCTTTAATAATCAATATGTTTTTATCAAAAATAAACAAAGTTCATATTTTCTAATTCTAATTCCCTTGTTGTCAGATTCTGAAAAGTCTATAATTATGATTAATACAATTTCGAGCAACTGGAGGAAAGTTATGTTACAGCATTTTGTTGGTTCGATGTCTCCTAAGATGAAGAGTCTTAAAAGTATTTATAGATTAATTCACAAAAATGGACCTATAGATAAAAACACTTTAATGAAATTAACAGGCTATAAATCAGCAACATGTGCACGTCTAATTGATGAGCTCTTACAAGCAGAATTAATTTATGAAAGCGGTCTTGGAATATCGATTGGCGGACGAAAACCGTCAATGTATACGATTAATCCGGCCATTTTTTATGTAGTTGGTGTGGACATTGCAAGTTCGTATACTACAGTACTACTTCTTGATTTAAGCTTAAATATCTTAGACTCTGCCAGGCTGGAGATGACTTGGCAAAGCACAGCGGAATACACCTTGCAATTCATTATCGAAAATATTGAACAGATGCTATCCAAACATAGTGTTAAGCATGAGCAATTACTAGGAATCGGAATGGGTGCCGTCGGTCCCATAGATCGTGAAAAAGGCATCATTCTTAATCCTAAAATGTTTATGTCTGACGGGTGGGAAAACGTAGACATTGTCAAACCTTTAAAACAACATTTTAATACACTTGTGCTGCTTGACAATGGTGCCAATTTAGCTGCACTCGGTGAGTACCAAAGCATTTATCTGAAAAAAGAAGTAAATAATCTTATCTTTACCTTATCAGGATTCGAAATTCGATGTGGTATCATTTTAAACGGAGAAGTCGTTCGCGGAAAAAACGGTTTGGAAGGTTCATTTGGTCACGTTCCAATAGATATACATGGTCGTCAATGCTCGTGTGGCTCATTTGGTTGCCTGGCAGCATACAGCAGTATACCTTCAGTTCGCAAAGAAATCATTGATCGCATAAAAAGAGGGAAGAAGTCTATTATTTCGCAGCTGGTGAATAATTTAGATGATTTGCAATTTAATCATATTTTAAATGCTTTAAAAGAAAATGATGCACTTTGTGAAGATGTCATTCGGGATGCTGCCTACTATTATGGAGTTGCTCTTACTACACTAACTCACTCATTATATCCAGATGTCGTTGTTATTGGGGGACCGCTCGGATCAAATCAAATCTTTTACGAAGTAGCATCCGAGACAGCATTACAACGAATCCGGCATTTTTCAGACTATCCAGTTCAATTTGTCAAAACATCATTGGAGTATAATTCAGTTGCCATTGGTACAGGCAGTATGATTTTTAATTATTTTGTTGAATGAAAATGAACCTCGTGAAAAAATCACGCGGTTCATTTCTTTATTCCCCATACTACTATTGAAGGTTTGTTCTTTTTTTAAGTACTAGTATCAGTATGTCCTAATTTTAGAGATTAATTGTAAATGTATTAAGTTTTTTTCACCAGAATTAATTTTTGCCACTTGATAATCTTTCTATCTAATTGTTGGCTAACTTTTATTATCTGTGGATCTGATAAGCCTTTCTCCTTTACTAATTCATACATGGCATCACGTTGCTCATCAATACTCTTATTTAGAACTAATAATTTTCTCAAACGCATTATTTTTACTCACCTTTCAATTCTTATCAATTTCTTCATAAATATAAACAATAGTTATTGTATAAGGTTTGTCATTCCGAACAAAAATTGCTAATTGGGTATTTTGAATATATTTCTTAGTCTAATACGAATTCTCCCTTCCCTTTATATCCAAATTGTTTTATACAGCATTATCGCAAGTTCACACAATTCCCGTTAGCAGAAGTTAACAATAGCTTCCTTCTTCGTCAACTCCAATTGGATAATATGGCATAGATTTTATAATCTCATATAGTTCTTGGTACGTTCCTGATAACCAATCTACAACGAAGTCTCTCGGATTAGCGTACTCATCTTCACCTAGCATATTTAATTCTTCACATTTCAACCAATATTTCCTAAAGACAGCAATAATGCGTCCTTGAATAGAGATAGGGCCAAATCTCTCTTGAATCCACTTTTCTAACTCTTGCTTACTTTCGAATCTACTCTGATTGATCTTACGAATTCTTTCAAATCGTTCTTCTTCTTCGATAACAGCATTAATTAGTTCAAAAACGTAACCTTGAAATAGCTTATCGTATTTAGTCATTCTTATTTTCTCCTTCTAAAATCGAATCTGTTTAGTTTTATCTTACGAAGCATCTAAGATTTAAAACTATATAGAATATATGTATACCTACACATATCGAGTTAACTTAACGCAATATTAAATGAACCCACTCATCCTAAACCCCTTGTCAAATAAATAAAAAATAGGTTCAATATTTTCTTTTGTTTCAAATCCCACTGAAGAATGGATTGCATGATGAAAGAATTCAACTTGCATGAATTTTTCTAGAAAACTATTAACTTTCAAAACAAAATCAATAGTTTTTGTAGTGGTAAAATAATATCAGACTCATAGTGCTTTTGTTTATTTTGGTTGTAAAATTTTCTTTCCGAATAAAAAATTGCTCCTGGGATAGGTAATATTCATTTTAAGTTAGCTTTCTAATTCTTTTTACACCAGCCCCCTGGGCGTCTGTCTTTCCAACTGTTGTCTCTTTCCTAATGGATTGGATGAGGTATCCACCAATTCTGAATTTTTTTCAATCTTGCTCCGCTTATTTCCTTTGAAGCATTGAGCACCTTATTTTGATTAACTCTTCAATCGGATATCCCCCTCATTTCATTGTGTTATAAACTTCAGAAGTTACAGTTTATTATGCAAGAATCATGCCGATTTTTAATTAATAAGAATATTCAACTAAACACAGATATTTAGTCAGTTTTTTAGTTGTTTTATTTGTTATTGGGTCAGTTTTTAAATCTCTTTATTGGTTATTGGATAACCTAAAATATAACCATTAAGGTACTCTTGCCGAAAAGGTGGATTCGCTTCACCATTCTCTAGTCTAATAACGAGGAAAAAGAGAAGTCTGACCAAGAAATATCAAAAGACGATTCTCCTTTAATTGCTGAATAGCTACAGGATAAGCTGGGTTTTATCGACTGTTATGATACGCGGTCTGGAAACATACGAAAAAGCCAAGGCTTTCTTGAGAAAGCACTTGGCTACTTGTTTATCTCTTGATTCACTTAGATAAATATCAATGGTATTTATTTCGTATCTATTGCACGATAAAAGAACATCCATTGACTCTTTACTTTGATAAATGTATTATCAACTCGCCTGGAGTCATTTCTTGACTTAAGTTGACACCGTAGCATCAGAACCTTTTTTACAACTAATGAACTTTCTTTTCAATTAATTTCTCTCTGATACTTTGTAAAACCTGTATTCCCATAGGTGTGATCGTTGTACCTTGCTTCTTGACACCTATTGTGACACATCCATACCGTTTAAGAATCGATAGCTTATTGCGAATTTGAGCCTCGGATAAGGGACGGGAGAGCAATGAGCATAAAACAGTTCGTCCCACCCGCTCCTGCCGTTTACTGATATTCCACAGGATCGTCAAGATATCTTCATAATCCATCAGGGAACCGTGACGTGACAAGAATTGAAGTACGTCCTCCTTTTCGGCTGTTGGAGCTAGAGGAGTTGACAAGATGATACTGTTATTTAAAATACGCTCAGGAATATGCTGTAATTTCACTGTATCTCCTTCTACGATTACCTTCAGATACTTAATGAAATTTTCCAACTCCCGAATATTACCTGGCCAGCTGTAGTTTAAAAGAGCATTTTTTACTTCTGGTGTAAAACGTAGCTTTATCTCATTATCATGAAGGAAATAGTCAATGAGGATAAAAAGATCTTCTTGTCGTTCTCTAAGATTTGGGATATTTAACGGCAAAACGTTGAGCCTATAGTACAAATCTTCCCGGAAAGTACCCTGCGACACCATACTATTCAGGTTTCGGTTTGTGGCAGCGATCACCCTGACATTGATTGGAATTACTCGATTTCCTCCTACCCGCATCACCTGTCGCTCTTGGAGCACACGCAGCAAGGCTGCCTGAATACTGAGAGGAGCATCCCCAATCTCATCCAGAAAAATGGTTCCATTATGGGCTAATTCGAATAGACCCATTTTCCCTCCTTTTTTAGCTCCTGTGAAAGAACCCTCTTCGTATCCAAACAATTCACTTTCTGCCAAACTTTCTGAAAGGCCGGCAAAATTCACCGGAACGAATGGGCCATTACGCAGGGTCGAATACCTATGAATCGCTTGGGCAAATACTTCCTTACCCGTACCGTTTTCTCCTGTGATCAATACGCTAAAATCACTTACTGCCAGTCTGACAGCAACCTGTTTCGTAGAGGTGATGGACTTGCTTACTCCGATAATATTTTCGAAAGAATATTTTGTCGTTAATCCCAGACGGCTACTATTTTTGCGGATTTCCTGTTCATTTCGTTGGACGATCGTTACATCTTTAAACGTAACAACGACGCCCATCAAATGCCCGTCCAGCATCATGGGAACTTTGGTAACCAGAAGAACCTTGCTCCGTATCACTAATAATTGATTAGACTCCTCCGCGTGGAACTGAAAAATCTGATTCAGGTTAAACTCAGGGATTACATCCCAACACGTCTTTCCAAGGCAATTATCTGCAGACAGGCTGAGGATTTTCTCCGCTTCATCATTAAAAACCGTAATGTTTCCCGATTCATCCATACTGATAATCCCTTCATGAACAGCATTAAATACGGATTCCAGCTTTTGATTTAATCGCTTCTCATTGTTTACGGAATTGGCTAATTTTCTTCCAACGCGAACAAAATCACGGAAAAACTCAGCTTTATAGAAATGCGCATTCTCCATAGGAAGCTTCAATTGTTGGGCAATATCATAAATCGTTGTCAAATCAATTGGACGCATGCCCAAATCAATCACTTTATCAATCGTCTCCGGGATGAGTTCTTTTAATCCATGAGTAACCGCTACATCAATGCCCTCAAGTGTAGGGCGGATTTCCGCTGGCTTCGGAGCATATGGAATAAAATCCAAATGTTCAAACCCCAGACGATTCAAAAGCTCAATGGCATCTTCAATTGTGTCCATACTGTTAGCGACAAATAAGCATTGGGTTCCCGGTGCTAAATCCATCAATTGTACGAGTTTTGGCAAATGTAAGGTTCTTCTGGCAAACAGTGCCCGCTCATGGAGTAGTTTTGGTAAACGATCCAATAATCTTTCGGAGGAAACTAGAATCAGTTCACACTCACTAACTAATTGGGCATCCAGCTCCTGGTGCTCATGAACGGTATAAATCTCAATATTGTTACCGAAAAATATTCTCATATTAGTCTTAAATGTCTGTACTAGCTTCTCCCCTCTTGTTAGCAGTAAAATGCTTGGTATCCCCATTTTTCTCACCTCTTAAAATCTTTTTTAGAATAATAATAGCTTAAAAACAAACCTAAAACTACACGTAATAAAAATCTCTTACCAGGGTCAGGGTATTTTAATAAAGCCAGCCCTCTATTAAGGAATGTATTTAACCCGATAGGAAATCCGATTGCTTTTCCGTTTTTTCAAACTTAAAATTTCCTATGTGTAAATGAAACCCCTTAATTAATGTTCAATTTTTTAAAAAGGTCCCCAGTTAATCATCATACCGATAATGATGAAACTAATTCCGAGAACAAACCAAACTACCGTTAATGGAAGCATGAACTTCAGCCATTTTCCATAGGAGATGCCACTAGTCGCTAGTATAGCCATCAGCACACTGGATGTCGGATTGATCGTGTTTACTAATCCTTCCCCAAACATGACCGCTTGGACAGCTACTTGACGTGTAATATGCAGCAAATCTGCCAAAGGAATGAGAATCGGCATCAACATAATAGATTCCCCTGAACCCGAAGAAATCAAAAAGTGTAGAGCAGCACTTCCGATAAACATACCAATCGAAGCGGCAATTGGAGACAAAGATTCAAGGGGTTGAACCAACGCATTGACAATGGTATCTAATATCTTAGCATCCTCAAGAATTAAGCCTACCGCTCTGGCCATCCCAACAATGAGAGCTCCATAAACCATTTGTTTACAACCTTGAATAAATGTCAATGCAATGTCATTTGCACTCATTCGTGCAATCAAACCGGCGCAGATGGCAATAAAAATGAAAAGACCCGCCATTTCATTTTCTGTCCATTTAAATATCTGAGAGAATATCATAAAACCTAGCAAGGATAATCCTGCAAATAGTAAAATTAGCTTTTGTTGCAAGGAAACCGATACATTATTAGTCTCTACTCCCGCACCTTTTACTGTGATCTCAGGTGTGAATGATTCTAAGCCAAGGATGTTCTTGGTCGGGTCACTTCGAATTTTGCGTGCATAAAAATATACATAAAGAATAGTAACGGTCAGAAATGTTAGATAGATAATGATCCTATAGCCTACTCCTGAAAAAAGTGGAAGTTCGGCAATACGCTGTGATAGTCCGAGCGTTTGAGGGGCAAAAACAGGTACGTTCCAACCAGCGTAGGTTCCTAGATAGATAAGGGAAACGCCGAAAATAGGATCTAATCTCAATTCTCGTGCGATATATAATCCTAAAGGAATAAAAGCAATAACCGAATTGACCACAATCCCTGTTGTTCCCAAAACAGAAAATATCAATCCTATAGGGATAATTAAAAGTAACAGATGATTCTTGAAACGAGTAAGAGTGGATTTAAGAAGCGCATCGATCGCACCCGATTTTCCAATGACAGCGAAGGCTCCGCCTGTAAATAGGATAAGGAAAATAAGTGGCGCTCCATTTACCATTCCACTTTGGAACGTAGTAAAGAAATCTACAAAACCAATAGGATTTGAATGAACAAAATGAAAACTCCCAGGTACCGTTATGGTGATGTCATCTTTTCTAATCCTTTCAAATCCACCTGCCGGTAAAATGTATGTGGCAATAGCGCAGATCAATGCAACAAAAAATAATAGAACATAAGCGTCAGGTTGTACGAATCTTCTTATCTTCTCCACTCTCTCCTGAGCCTCTTTCCTTATATATTGCATGAAGTATCCTCCAATTTCTAATTCTTATTTTACTTTACCCTATCGTTTTTTACAAAATGATAAAAAGTTTATTTTTTTATAAATAAAACACTTTTTAAAAGCAATATTTTATAGGTTAAACAGTTAATTATCAAGATATTTTTATATTTATAAATTAGAAGATTACGAATCTATAAAACTTTTTATCAAAAACAAAAAAAGTGATTTACAACATCAAAAGATTTAGTATATTATGTTTGAGAACAATCCTTTATGGATAATTCAGAATTTTATGAAAGGATTATATAATTACTTTTTTTGGAAACCTTATCAAAATTAGAAAGCGGGGGTCTTATGGACATTAATTCATTAATTAAGAAAACAGTTGTTATCGCATTTTCTGCAGGCTTAATAGTCTCACCTATTCATTCGGTACTTTCCTCTAAAGCTGCAGCACAAGAACTTAAGACAGAGGACATACTGTCATCTCTGACAAAGGAACAACGTGAAGCATTGAATAAATTACAAGTGAACAAGCCTACGGGGCTACAAGGCTTCAGTGAGGCGGAGTTAAAGACGGAAAAAGATATTTCTGTCATTGTAGAATTCAAATCGAATCCTAGTAAAGTTGCTGTATTAGAAGCAGCTGCAAAAGGCAAAAAGTTAACAAATAAAGACGCTGCAATGCAAGTCGAAAAAGAACATAAAACCTTTAAGGAAGACATCAAAAAACATTTGTCTAAAGAGAACTCTAAATCGAAAAGCATTTCTTATCCCATCACCAAGACCTTCACCGAAGCTTATAACGGCGTATTAATGACATTGCCAGCCGATCAAGTCAAACTCCTATTGGAATCCGATGTTGTCCAAGCTGTTTACAAAAACCAGACCTTTACAATTGATCCTGTTGATCCTATAAAAAAAGATCTTCCAAAAGATGTTAATAGAGAAATCACTACTTCTGTTGATAGTATTCCTTATTTAAAAATTGACAAGTTACATAAGGAAGGCATTACCGGAAAAGGCGTAAAAGTAGCTGTTCTTGATACTGGAATTGACTATAATCACCCTGATTTAAAGGATGCATACAAAGGTGGTTATGATTTTGTAGATAATGATAATGACCCAATGGAAACAACGTATGCTGATTGGCAGAAATCAAACGAGCCTGAATATAATCAATACGGAAGTCCCTATTACACAGAGCATGGTACGCATGTATCTGGAACGATTGCAAGCCAAAATAAAAATGATAGTGAAGTTTCTGTAGAAGGTATAGCTCCAGATGCCGATCTTTATGTATACCGCGTTTTAGGACCATATGGTAGCGGATCATATGGATCAATCCTATCAGGTATTGACAAAGCAGTGAATGACGGAATGGATATCATGAACCTTTCACTAGGGGCAGCTGTAAACGATCCGTATAATCCAATTAGTACTGCGATCAATTATGCTGTGTTGAATGGTGTGACGGCTGTTGTAGCTGCAGGAAATTCAGGTCCGGATTTTGGAACATTGGGTTCACCGGGTACAGCTGCACTAGCTTTAACGGTAGGAGCAAGTGATGTTCCTGTTAAGCTAGCTTCATTTACAGGTAGCATTTCAGGAGACTGGTCCACTAAGCTCATTAGCATGGGCAGGAGCTATTCGGATAATTTCTCTATCTTAAATGAAAAATCACTTGAGCTTGTAGATGTAGGCTTAGGTTCACAAGAAGAATATGCAAACAAAGATGTTAAAGGAAAAATCGCTTTTATTCAACGCGGGACCGTTGCCCTCGCTGACAAAATCAAATTTGCAAAAGAACACGGGGCAACTGCTGTTATTATGAGTAACAATGTAGATGGACAGATTGGTATTAATCTAGGGGAATCCCCTTCATTCATTCCTGCTTTTTCTATTACAAAAGCGGCAGGTGAGGAATTAAAGGCAAAAATCGCTCAAGGGAACACAGCATTAACTTTCTCAAATTTGCAAGATATCGTAACTGGAGGAGACAAATTAGCTGACTTCAGTTCAAGAGGGCCAGTCGATAAAACTAATGATATCAAACCAGAGGTCGTTGCTCCTGGAGTGAGTGTGCTTTCGACAGTACCTTCTTACACGATTGACCCTAAACATCAAGAAGATTATAAATATGCCTATGCACGTCTTTCAGGAACATCAATGGCAACCCCACACACGACTGGAATTGCCGCATTATTATTACAGGCAAACCCAGAGCTTGATCCAGATGATATTAAAACGATACTTATGAATACGGCTGATCCTTTAAATGGCGAGTATAGTTTGTATGAAATGGGAGCAGGTCGCGTAGACCCTTATCAAGCCATTCATGGTGAAATGAAAATACAAGCTACCGAGGATACCCTTATTCCAAATGGCGCGGATTACATGAAGGTAAAAAATCCATCCGGTAAAATAAGCTTTGGCTTTTACGACCGCGAGGAAGGAAGCAATATTCGTGTTAGTAAAAACATAAGCTTCACAAACAACGGTGACATCACAAAAAATTTCACTGTTTCTGTAGAAGAAAATATATTGAAAGGTAGCACGAACAGCCTGAGTAAAAATGGTATTGTCGTTAGCACAAGCAAAAGCATTACAGTACAAGCCAACAAAGAAGTGAAACAAACTGTATTTTTGACAGCACCAAAGACGGCAAAACCAGGCCTATACGAAGGTTATATAACGCTGACGAATAAATCAGATTCATCCGATAAGTACCGTATTCCATTTAATTTCTATATTAAAAGCAATGCATTCTATACTTTAGATCTCATGACACCTTCCTTTTTGCCATTATATTTAGATCAAGATCCAGGTCCAGATAGACGTCGACCTAACTATAATTATTTGAGTTATGCTTCCCTTTATTTAAATCAAAGCATGAAATCATTGGATATCACCTTGCAAGATGCAGAAACAGGAAAAGATTTAGGCTTTATCGGAACGATGGCAAACGCAGAGTCTCTTCCAGTGGGTCTTGAATTTTCCATATCATGCTTTTGGGGGACGTACTATGCATTCACAGGGGATCCTAAACAGCCTATTGCAAAAGAAGAGAGTTATGCAAAACCTGGCCACTATAAGTTGAAGTTTACATTTGTAAGTCAAACTGGAAAAGTAGTAAAAGACACTCGTGATATTTTCATTGATATTGACGATCCTACATCCACAAGTTCATTAGATGGGCAGTCTCCTTTCATTGAATATAAACCAGGTCAAAAATCATATCCATACAATGTTCAAATTACCGATCCTCTCGTGGAAGAGATGCAGAAAGCAGGAATAGATATCGATCAATCTTCGAATGATTTGTTTCCTAATTGGGACCCTAAGCTCCCTCTCTACCCTATTTCTATGGATAAGGAAGGAAAATTTGCAGGTGTAGTTGCCTTGGATGATACCATTCCAGCACAGAGATTTACATTAGATAGTTCAGATTTTGCTGGTAATTTACCATTAACAAAAGAATATTTCTTTGTCAAAGAAGGGACACCAGTTACGTATGCAAAAAGCGATATCAAAAAAGCAAAAACAGGTGAAACGATTAAAGGCCAATTATTCTTGGACAATGTAAGTGACGCAAAAGAAGTCGTTTGGAACTTGAAAAAACAATATGGCAATACAGTGGCCTTTGTCGATGCTAAACTTGCGAATGGAGTATCAGACAAAGCAACCATAAAGGTTAATGGAGACGAAGTAAAGGTTGTCTTTAACGATTCCAATTTGGCATTTGATCATACGGCAGTTGTGGATGTTACATTAAAGATTACGGATGAAATCTACACCTTAAAGGCTAGCATCAATCCAACGGCTACTGTACTAAATAGTCAAAATCAAACTAGTAAACTACTTAACGCTGGTTACAATTTTGAGATTCTGCCGCAATTCAACGCCGCTTATGGTCGAGTATTGCCGGATGGATTCCGCACCGCTCGTTTTAGTCCTATTCTTGATAAGAAAGATTGGACAAAGGTTGGGGCTTCGCTAAAATTCAAGGAGTCAAACGGATTTACTTTTGACGCTACTTCTTTAATCCAGCAAAGTGGATTTTACAGAGTAGCCAAGCTTCCATTAAGCAAGGATCCATATATCGTTGAGATTAAAATACCTGGTCACTTTGAAGTTCACCATAAACAAGAGATTGGGTTTGAATATAAAGGTGAAAATTATAGTCAAAATATGTATGTCAGCTACCCATTTGATCTTGATATTAAAGCTGGGGATGTCAACCAAGATAACGTCATTGATGTTTTAGACGCGATTGAAATTCAAAACGCTTGGAAGACAAACAACCGTGCGGCAGATATTAATTTTGATGGTACTGTTGATGAAAAAGACATCGTCTTTGTTAAAGACAATTACTTATTGCAGAATAAAGATGTTGAAAATCCACCAGCTGCAAAAGAAACGTATGATGGCAAGACATTAGAAAGTATCTTGAAAGAGTTGGGGATTCAGTAATAAATAGAATGCATTTCATTCATCAAATTATGAACTAATTCATTCCCCTACCACCATTTCTTGATTAATTGTGGTAGGGGTTACGCGATTATGTTTTTTTCTGACATCAATAACAATAAGAAAACAACGCAAAAATAATGATGTTAGGAGCAGAATTATGAGAAGAAAAACAACAAAATGGCTTTCAAATATTATTCTACTTATCTTTTTTCTATTAACGATTTATATCGGCGTTAAGGTGTATCAATCTAGTAAAAATCCTGGCAGCTTACCGCGTTTTTTTGGATACACACCATTAATCGTTCTCTCTAATAGTATGCAGCCGCATCTTCAATCGGGAGATCTTGTATTGATTAAAAAAGTAGAATTCAAAAATATAAAAGTGAAAGATGTTATAACCTTTAAAGAATCAGATACAAAATTCATTACTCATAGAGTAATAGCTGTTAAAGAACAGGATGGACAAGATGGTTTGGTGACAAAAGGTGACAACAACAATGTTGAAGATTCAATGATCGTCACGAAACAACATTTCTTTGGAAAACAAATAGCTGCAATACCTAAACTCGGATATGTATCAGATTTTGCAAGCAGTCCGATCGGATTTTTACTGTTAATCACCATTCCTCTCACAGGGTACATCTGTCTAACGGTTTTTGAACGTCTTTCCCGAAAAGAAAAACAGCATTCTAATGAAGAAATTGTATCCAGATAAAAACTATTTTAAGACGGAGGAATTATTTTATGAAAATCGTTAAAGCAAAGAAAGCATTATTAGGCACAACACTTGCTGGTGCAGTTGCTGTTGCAGCAAGCTATGGAACGTATTCTTGGTTTACTTCCGAAACAACTGCTAAAGGAAAAATCACAAATACAATTGTGCAGCTTAATAACGGTGAAGATATTAAAGGGAGCATTGTTGAGGCTGAAAATTTTGCACCATCACAACTAGTATTTGGAGATTGGCTAACTATTGATAACACAGGGACGGCCGATACATTTTTACAAGCAAAATTGCAGCAATCACTAGATAAACCTCTTCCACTAAATAAGTACAAAGTCGGCTATGTTGCGCTTAAATACAAAGTAAAACCAACAGAAGAAGTATTAAAGGAATCACAAACGAAACTTGAAGAATTATTCGAAGGAACTACGAATGAAGTACACCCTTCTCTAGCTCCAGCTGAACTTCCAAAAGGTGTAGAAATGGTAACTGGCTTCCTGAACGCTCCTACAGCAGCGGGATTTGTTGCTACAGGAGCAGCAGCGAACTCTGCTGCTGCCGGCAATAAAACACTTCTTTTGGGTGATGGTGCAGAACCAGGAGAAGATAACGAATTCTGGAATTTAGAAACAGATGAATACATTGATATTTCATTTGGCGTAAAGCTTGATGAGTCAGCAAAGAATGATTACCAAGGTGTGGCATACTCTGCTAATCTATCTGTTAAAGCTAAACAAAAGGACGATGGTGCTTTATACAAGTAATGTATTGATCGAAACAGATGACCAGTTGGTCGTCTGTTTATTTGTTGTCCAGAAAAATAATGACAAACTAGTAGTTGGTTTAGTTACCTTAGAATTAAACAATAATAAGGAACTGTTTTGTTTCAAGAATAGTTTAAAATAAGAGCTCTGGTTCCTCTTTAAATATTTTTTGTAATTTAAAATACTATATTCGATAGATAATGTTTAATATTTTTATCAAGTCGCTCAATTAATAGTTTTTTTCCACAACATTATGAATGTAGATCAGATGAGTTATCGTTCTATTTATTTTAAATTCAAAACAAAATCGAATATTCCAGTTAGTCTTTTTAGGAATTTCTTTAGTTACAAATCTTTAATAACATAATCAAAGTTAAGATACTTTCTAATCCATTAAGAAAACTACCTAAAAAAGGTGGCTTTAAATATACTTCCGATGTATATTCTTCCCATCATAACTAAACAAAACAGACTTATTCTCAATATCCGTCTCCAATTGAACCCCTCTACCTCACAACTGATGAATATATGGCATTTGGATATACTTCATCGCACTAATATAAAGTAAGTTTTCAAATTTCACCAACTTCTTAGGTAAACTTAATCACATTTTTAAAATGATAGATGTATTTCCCTTAAGAAAGAACACCTTTTAAAATAAATCCAAAAGTTATACCGTTAGCATTGATGTTAACGTACCAAGTAAAAAACATTTTGCCCAATCTCTATCATCCATTTGCTTAAACCTGCTTCGATTAAGCGAAGCGCTAGAAGATCTTAATAATTATAGAAGTTATGATCCTACATTTTGAAAATCGAAAAAACGTATTTCGATGAATGAAATAAGCAAGTATAAATTTTTCAAACTACTTGTCATTCTTTTATCAAGGCTCTGTTAAAGTAAAATCTTGATATTTAATATTTGAAAAAGGACTGTCTAAATTTTGACAGTCCTTTCACAATCTTATTGAACTAATGCGTTATTCAATGTGGAATTTCAGTTTGTTAAACTATTAAATATTCATTCCAATCCTATTTTTAATGGACTTGTGTTATAAAGAATTTAGAAAAATATGGATAGCCAATTATGACTATCCAGACTAAATGGTTAGCCTCTTTTTTTTAGTGCTATCAATAACATTATCGTTGTTCTTATTTTTGTTGTTATAATTGACATATGTTTTATATTACTAATTGAAGTTCAGAAATTGTGATAAGTAAACACCAGGTGTTCATGCGTTTTTTTACATGGTACCCTTTAACATCTTATATTAAGCTTTTACTTTTGAAGAAGATTCATATAAATCTACTGCTTCATTTACTGTGAATCCTTTATGAACGATGGAATGTATTGCTTGGATCATTGCAAGAGGATGCTGAGATTGCCAAATATTTCTTCCCATATCTACCCCAGCCGCACCTTGCTCCATAGCATTATACGTAATTTCCAGTGCTTCACGAATTGTTTTAAATTTTGGGCCTCCTGCAATAACTATTGGAACCGGGCACTTACTCGTTACCTGTTCAAAGTCGTCGCAATAATAAGTCTTTACAATATCGGTTCCCATTTCAGCAAGAACTCTTGAAGCTAATGCTAAAAACCTGGCATCCCGTTTTTCTAGCTCTTTTCCGACTGCAGTAATTCCAAGTACAGGCAATCCATAATCATGAGCATCAGTTACAACCTGAGCTAGATTTGTTACTGTTTGAGTTTCATAGTCAGATCCGATAAAAACCGAAACCCCTACACCAACAACATTATGGCGAATTGCTTCTTTTATTGAAGTAACGATCCTTTCATTCGCTAGATCCTTCCCTAACGTTGTAGGACCGCCTGAAACACGAAGAACCATTGGTTTTTCCGTATTTTTCGGAATACATGCTGCAAGTGTACCTCTTGTTAAATATAGCGAATCCGTGTATGGAAGTAAGTCTCTGACAGTTTCCTCAGGCTTTTCTAAGCCTCTTATTGGTCCTAAGAAATAGCCATGATCGATTGCAAGCATTACTGCTCTCTTATTTGGTAATATTTTGTTTAATCGATTTTGAAATCCCCAGCTCACTATCTATTCACCCCTTAACTTGATTTCTGGATTCATTATATTCACAACATCTCTTTCTAAAATATGCGGAGATTTAATGAAGAGAGCTTTAAAGGTTTTGTCAGTTTGATTGATAAGGTAATGTGCATCGCCCGGGCGGCATTGAATCATATC
>NZ_NUCO01000144.1:0-12943 GCF_002555445.1 Bacillus sp. AFS017336 | reverse complement strand
CCATTATCTTGAATAAGAAAAAAGCTACCGAAGCAGCTTAAAGGTTGTTCAACTAATGCATGCGTTAGTTTAATAAGAATCTCTTATTTTAAATCCTTTTTTACTTGCAAACTCGTTAATCTTACTAATTAAGTTATCCTTAAAAATAGTAATTGAATTATGTATCGTCCTATGCCCATCTTGTAAAACAAACTCTTGATAAATAATAAAATTTAAATGATCCATCTTTTTTATAACAAAGGTGTTGCACTCGTATTCACCACATCTAATGTTATATGAAGTTATAAAATCAATAATTCCATCATAAAACTCTTGTTGGGAAATCTCATCTACTAAAAATGATTCAATTATATTTGGCATTTAACCACTCTATCCTTCCCTTTTAACTCTATAAAAAATCGACCATACTGCCGATTATGTTGTTCAATTAATGCACTGCGTTAGTTACTTAATGGTTTAAAATTTCGATATTCACACATATAATTTGGCAGTCCATCATTGGTATTACCATTGAACATTTATAAAGTTTTATTCCATTAATTTCTATATCTTCTATCTCTATATCATGAAAAAAGAAGTCTAACTCTCCTGGTTTTTTGGGAACAGTTCCCTTCATTCCCTCTAGCCAAGTATTTAAATTAACCGAAAAACAGTCTTTAAAAATCACTGTGCAATCGGGTTCATCGTTGCTAAATTCACCATATTTCATTATCACAGTATGAGATAAATGGTCATACGATAAGTCCTTTAAATTTGCATCAATATATTCTGTATCAAGTAGCTGTTTCATTATTTCTTCAGATTTTAATCTCAATAATGAACCCTCCTTATTAGAGTAACGCGTTATCTAAATTTATATAAAAATCAGGGTAGTAATTACGATAATTATATCATTCCTTATTCAACTAAACTGCCATTTAGTTGCTTAAGGAAATCGACAATCTACTTTAACAGAGCCTACTTTTTAATAGATTCTTTACTTTTTTATAAATTCCTTGTTCAATTAAAATACTTTCCACATTATGTTAAGATATTTTTAATTGATTACTATTTAAAATAAAAAATGACCCTATTAATAAAGGGTCATTACTATTTATATAGTACAAATTTGTTCTAATACTTTAAAATAAGCACCATTATTTCGCCAAGCAAATAAAGCGTTATTTAAGTTAAAAGGATTGTCTCCTGACCAGAAATGAAGTCCTAGATCAACTAAATAATTTGTTCCCTCGCCATCGTTTAATGAATAAACTAGTTTTGAATTTTCTTTTTTAAAATACCAATCAAAAGGACCATTTAAGTGCTCAGAAAAATCGATACGATTAAAAATTTTAGGAATAGCAGCAACATAGCATGCCCTTACATAATCTTGATGTTCGTTCTTAAAATAGTTCATCAAAATACCATAGTTTTTTTCATGTTCAAGGCTAATAAAGTACATCCAACCCACCTCTATTTTTAATGATAGCTACTTTAATTAAAATAATATATGTAATTAAAAGCGTTTTCATGATTTAAGTCTATTTATTAATTTTTGAAGTTGGAAAGACTTAAATTAAGAGGTTAATATGTTGTTGAATTCTTTAAATCTAGCGTTTAACGTATGGTTCCTTTACTTTTATTAATTATTTAAGTAACTTTCGTATATGCTCAATTTCTTCCATTGAAAGTGTTTTATTCCCATATCGTACTTTCTCGTAAAGCGGAACAAAATCTTGTTTTTTATCAATCCGTTCAAACCATTGTTGTATTGTTTCGTATGTGTGTCTTTGCTGTATTTTAGGTAATTGTTTTTCCCATTTGATTAACAACACCCTTATTTCCTCTGTCGGTATATGAATTTTTTCATTGATAGGTTCCTTATATTTATTGGGTTTCGTATCCTTTGTTGATTGCAAGGAAACACCTAATGAAATTTCTTGCAACCTCCTATTCTCTCTTTTCTTTAGAAAAACGAAAGCAATAATAGCAAGAATTAAAGTGATCATCCCAAGAATTATCCAATTCATTTCTTTCTCAAAATTTCTAGAATTCATTTTGTTTTTTGAATTGATTTCTGGTATTTTTTCTCCTTTAACTGGCTTTCCGTTTCCTATCTCTGTTTTATCGTCTCCTTTCCAAGAAAATAGCTTTTCTCCATTGCCTAATTTGCCGTTATCAGAATTATAAAAAAGAGAAAGAGCTGAGATGGAATGATCAGAAGTGTTATCATGCGAGAGTGATGATCTTATCATTTGCTGTGTCATGAGAATTCCAATTGACAGTAAGAGAGCAAGAGTAATGGCAATCAGTAGCATTCGACTCAATCGTTTGTAATAATCCAATTCTTCTCCCTCCTACCCTGTTATTTGAATCCATTGATTTTTACGTGACAATTCTCTTGGCGGAATTCCAATGACAATTGGAGTAGCATCTAGTATCTTATTCCGAAAGCCACAACGATAAAAAGCATCAGAAGAAATTGGAGAATCTCCATCATTAATATACGAGAACAAATTTAACGCTGCTTGCAGTTGTTTTCTGTTTTTACCTGTTGGTAAATGGGTTAACCCTTTTGGAGTTTCACGGTTAATCCATATTTCAAAAGAACAATTTTGCTGAATCAATTGTTTACATGTCCCAATTGCTAGTTCTATGAGTTCGT
Organism: Bacillus sp. AFS017336; assembly: GCF_002555445.1. Classification (NCBI taxonomy): domain Bacteria; kingdom Bacillati; phylum Bacillota; class Bacilli; order Caryophanales; family Bacillaceae; genus Bacillus; species Bacillus sp. AFS017336. Next base: position 10,299 of record NZ_NUCO01000144.1, on the reverse strand, counting down.
CACTTTTATGATGAAATGAAAAACCCTTTTGATCTGCTAAATTGACAAAAATAGCGTATCGATCACTTTGAGTAAAAGCGTATTTTTTCGCCATTAATTCTCCACTTTTTGCGGTTGCACCCCAGTGAATCGAACGAAAGTCTTCACTTTCATATCGTTTCACACCAATTAGTTTTGTTTCATCATAAAGTGGTGAAACTAACGCTTTTCGCTGCCCCTGGAATTCCTTGTTCTCTGGTATATGTACTTTTCTCATATTGGGGTATACATGAAAAATAGGTGTTTGTTGATTCGAAAAATTTATAGTAACAAGACGCAATGGATCTTTCACAACTAAATTTGCATCTTGCCAGTTGAACTTTCCTCTTTTCAACGCACGTGTTTTGAATGAAAATGCCTTGTTTTCCCTACCTTTCATAGAAAAAGGAATAACATAATGATTCGTTTTGAACTTATTTTGAACAAACGATTCATGTTCCCATTGTAAAGATTCATCAGATGCAAACTGGAAAGAAATCTCATAAATCGTACGGAATGTAAGATTCTGAAATGTAATGACACAATCTGTTTCTTCATCTGTAAATAGATGATCTTGCTTTAGTTTCACTTCCCAGTTCACTACACATTTTCTTGCGTAGTAACGTGCATATAAAACTAGAATTAAATGAACAAAGCAAATTGCAAGATAATAAACCGTATGACTAAAAATTGAAAATAAAGTCGTTAAACAAACAGAGAAAACAATCGTGATTGGTTGTGCTAAAAAATGACAGTGATAACTCTTTTTCATACTTGTTCAACTGGAGCGAATACAGATTCCAAAATTTCAGCTATGATGCGTTGCTTCGTTGTTTTCATTTCACCTTCAATAGTTAATATTAATCGGTGACTGCACACAGGTATTGCAAGCATTCGTACATCTTCTGGGGTGCAATAATCTCGTCCATTCAAAATAGCTCTTGCTTGAATTGCTCTCGTAAAGGCAAGTGTGCCACGTGGACTAACGCCAATCTCGATTTGTTCGTGGTTTCTCGATTCATTTATAATTTGAAGTAAGTAATCAAGCACTTCATCATGGATCGATACTTTTTTGGATTCTTCTTGATAAGAGATAATTTCTTCACATGTAATAACATTTTGTAAATCACTGATCGGATTACTCTCTTTAAATCTTAAAATCATTTCCTTTTCTTGCTGTAAAGTAGGATATCCTTGGCGAATCGTCAGTAAAAAACGATCAAGTTGTGCATCAGGAAGTGGGAATGTACCTGCTGACTCTAATGGATTTTGGGTTGCTAGAACAAGGAAAGGTGAAGGTAGTTGATGTGTTTGACCAGCAATAGTAACAGTCCTTTCTTCCATTACTTCAAGAAGAGCAGATTGAGTTCTTGGTACAGCACGATTGATTTCATCCACTAAAACTATGTTTGAAAAAATCGGACCTTTTCTTGTTTTAAAATCTGCTGCTTTTAGATCAAAATATTCAAGACCTGTTACATCACCTGGAAGTGTATCCGCTGTAAACTGAATCCGTTTAAAATCAGCATTAATTGATTTCGCTAAACTTTTGGCAAGAGTTGTTTTACCAGTACCAGGAACATCTTCTAACAATATATGACCATTGGCAATCAAACCAATCATTAGTAAATCAATTGCTTCTTCTTGTCCAATTAGAACATTTGAGATGTTTTGTTTAATGTTATTAATTGACATTGTTAGACTCCTATCATTCTTTACTTTTAAAGTTAATAATTTCTATAATTGTAAAATTATTCCTTTCTAAAATTATACACTATATTTACATTTTTCTGATAATTGTTTTTTCTATTACAAACAAAAACTCGTTTCTTCTATAAATAATTACTCAGATATAAAAATCCATAAAGTCAGAGTGCGATATTTAGAGATTAATATAAAATAAAAAGGTTTTCTTGATGTTTTTAGCAACAATCAGGAAAACCTTTTTATTAAAATCTCTAAGACTTCTTAAAATTAATTACCTAAAATTATTGTCAATAATAAAATTCGAACGTTACGAAACAACTCACGCAAGACATTAGAAACTCAAGATAAAATATTAAATATGTTTTATTTCTTCTTGCCAATATAAAGAAGGTGAGAGGAAGTCCCAAGAATATATGGATCAGTTGCTTTTTCTATAAGTAAACTAATAACTTTTTCCACCTCAGATTCGCCTTTATTTCTCCAGTAATTCCAACTTTCATCGTTTAAAATAGTTCCAACATTTGACCCTATTAATTCTAAAGTTTCAAAACCTTGTTGTTCCATAAAAGGATTAATGTCTTCAATATTAAAATAATACGCTCCAGTAAAACGTCCATCATCTGCATGATTAAAGGAACCAGATTGAGAAAACTCGAGAATAGTATTCATATTATCATTTGGCCTCCAGTTATTTGGAGATAAAAGTGAAGAAAATACATGTCTGATTCTCGGCATAAAAGCGACAAAAACAAGACCATTCTTTTTTGTCACTCTATTTAACTCTTTCACAGCTTGAATACGATCTTTTTCATCTTGTAAATGGTACATCGGACCAAGCATTAATGATGCATCAAACTGCTCATCACTGAACAGACCTAATTCTCTCGCATCAGCAGCATAGAATCCATCAAATTGTCCATCTAGTTGAAACTCTAGAGCTTTATTTTTAGCAATTTCAACTAGTCTCGGAGTTAAATCCGTTAAGGTTACTCGATAGCCATCTTTAGCAAGCTTCATTGAATATTTTCCTGGTCCTGCGCCATTATCAAGTATGCATCCTGTTTTTGGTAAATATTTTTTTATAAAGTTACAATTAACTTGGAATTCAATTGGTTCACGTTCAAGCCTTCCCCACTCATCAAATTGATTGTAATAACTAATTATTTTACTCAAAAAATCACCTAAATTCTTCCTTTTTATTCTTATTTCTATATACTCCCTTTCAATCCTTCTATAAAAAGTGCACCGTTAATCGAAATAAAAAAAATCGACCATAAAGTCGATTTTGCAGTTCACCTAACTGGAGAGTTAAATCAGGTTAAAAAAAGACTACCGAAGCAGCCCATTGGTGTTTACTTATACAATGATTAATTTAAACTTTAATTTGATCTACTTGTATGAACGGTATTTACTTAACTAATTTCCCTAGCAATAATTCATTTAGTTCATCTACGCTTTTTACAATATTTGTAGAGTTAGCATTATTCAGTTCTTCAACTGATCCATATCCATAAGTAACTCCTATCGAATCAATACCACTATTATTTGCTCCAATGATATCATGTTTTCTGTCACCAATCATAATAAAATTATCCAAATCGAACTCTTCGTATTGATCAATTATGTATTGGATAATTTCAGTTTTTGATGATCTAGTTCCGTCAAGATTACTTCCAACAATAAGATCAAAATACTGATCAATCTTAAAGTAGTTTAGTATTTTTTCAGAAAATACTGTTGGTTTAGATGTTGCGACAACTAAAATAAATTGATGGTCTTTTAGGGATTTTAATAAAGAAGAAATATTTGAGTATAATTCATTCTCAAACATCCCTTTCTCTGTGAATCTCTCTCTATAATACTCGATTGCTTTTTGAATCTTTGGTTGATCAAAATTGTAATATTCGGCAAACGATTCTTGTAAAGGTGGTCCTATAAAGCATTCAAGCTTATCAAGATCAGGTTCAATTATTTCCATTTTCTCTAATGCATATTGAACTGATTTCGTAATACCTACTTTTGGATCTGAAAGTGTTCCATCTAAATCAAATAATATTATCTTGTATTTGTCCATAATAACCTGTCCTTCCTATTAGAACTCTACTAATATTACCATAATAATTTTTGGAAAACTTTAATTCTAATAGATTATTTCACATCTTATTTTCTACATAAATAGAACCCTACATCCTTAGGATCACGCCAAACTCCTCCATTACCGGCTAATCTATTCTCAACCTCAACTTTTAACCATTTTTTCATATCAGTGTATAAGCCAGTATCTTGCGGTATATTTAATGACGGAAACATGCTGATTACATAATTCATGATCGGCTCTGGTTGTTCAAAAATTAATGAATTAGAAATCACTGTTTCTTCTACTCTATCAAAAGTTGAGTTTAACAGTTCTTTTGCATTCTCTATACAAAATGGAGCAGCAGGCGAAACTCTTTCAGGGAAGCCAAATTCAAATAGCATGTCATTACAAAGCTCCATAATTTTTGGTAATGAATCACGAGAATTTGTAGTAGTAATTAGCCCTCCGTTTGGTTTAATAACTCGATTAAAACCTTCTATTGTTTCTTGAAGATTTGGCACATGATAAAGCATATGTCTTGCTACTAGCCAATCAAATGAATTGTTTGAAAAAGGAAGTTTTCTTGCATCACCTATAATCCATTCAATAGTTAAATTCTTTTGTTTTGAGTTCATAGTTGCTTCTTCAATCATTTTTGATGACTGATCAAGTCCGGTAAGTACTCCACTATGACCTCTTGTTTGTAGTATCGAAAGGAATGCCCCAGTCGCACATCCAATGTCTAGTATCTTTTCATCTTTTGTTAAATTTAATAGCTTAATAACCCATTCATCTAAATCTACCCGTTTTTCTTCGTACAATATATGTGTATCAATTCGTACTTGCAAATGTGTACTAGCTTCATATTGACGTTTCACATCATTCATTTTTTGTGATGCCACTTTTGCACAAAAATTTTGAATTGCATGGGTTAGAAATTCTGTTTTATTTATTCCCTTATAGATTAATGCATCTTCAAATTTTTCTAAAATTGTTTCATTGATTCTAAAGTGAATACTCTTACGCTTGATGTTCTTCCCCTCCCAATCATTTCTAATAAGAACATAGCACGCTTTAAGGTTTTCATTAAGCATTTGTGTACACAAACCGGATTAAAAAATAACTTATTTTTTCTCAGAATATTGATTTATATGATTTAAAAAAGCCAGCAAATGAATGCTGACCGCTTTTCAAATATAGAATTTACCCATGCTTTAGCTACTTATCAGACCATTCGATTTAGGAAAAACATTTTTTAATTGAATTAAATCATCAATTACCAAATCTGCTTGTTTGAGTTCATCTTCTTGTGAAAAATCAAACCTACATCCAATCGCCATTAAATTATTATCCTTAGCTGCATTTATGTCAGATAAGCGATCTCCTATTACAGCTCCGTCCATGATTTCATACTTTTTAAGGATGGTTTTAACTAATTCGCTCTTATTTAGCGATTGAATTTGCTGAATACTAAACGTTTCTGTAACCCAATTATCTATCTGATAATACTTAACAATTGCACTTAAATAGTTTGTTAAACCATTACTCGCTATGTAAATCGAATAATTATTTTCTTTTAAAAAAGCAAAAATCTCTTTTACATTAGGATATAATGCTCCATTCCCATTATTAATATTATCAATTAATCTTTCCTGGAAAAAAGCATCTGTCTGTTCTCGTACTTCCATAGAATACTCAGGTAATAAAGCCTCCCAAACTTTCGGTAAAGGTACGCCCATTATTTCACGATATTTTTTAATTGGTGTTACTGAGCTCCATAAATTTAGTAACCTTAAGTGATCAAATGTATCTTCAAGTGATAGCTCTAAAATTTTATCAGTTTGAAATAATGTTCCATCCATATCAAATATAAGTGCCTGTTGCAATTCGATCATCTCCATTTGAAATGTGATTAGTTTTTTCTTAAGTTAGTCTATTAAAATAATTCATATGAGATTAATTTATATAAATTTAAATGCAGATTCCTATTAAACTAGGCTACAGTTAAGCAATTTTTTGTTCAATCAGTCTCTACTTACTTATCAAGTGAAGCATAGTTTCACTTCCATATTCTATTCACTTCAATTAAAGATTCACCTTCAAAAGTAAATTTATAGATATCTGGCATTGCAAGGTCATTCCAAAATTCAAAGTCATATTTCTGATCAAAAAAATTCATAATTAAAACCATAATATTACCATGTGTTCCTATTACAACATTTTTTCCCTCGTAATCTTTTAAAATCTTCTTCGTAGCCTCAATTCCTCTTTTCTGTGCAAAAACGTTTGATTCTCCACCCTCCCAAGATAAGTTAAAATCTTTCCATACTTGAGTTATGACATAGTTAAAGTCCTCAACAGGCCTTTTTGAGAGTTCACGTTCTTTAAAATTATCTAAAATTACAATTTCTTTATTTAACGATTTGGCAACCGCTTCGACAGTTTGAATAGCACGCGTATAAGGGCTTGAAACAACAGAGTCAATTTTTTCTTTTAAAAGTAGATCTGCTACTATTAGTGCGTCAGAAAAACCTCTCTTTGATAATGGACGCCCCAATTCATCAGGAGTATATGTAGAATGTGCATGTCTTACAAAGTATAAATTAGTTAACATAGAACTCTCCCTATTAATCTATTAGTTTAATATTATCTATGCAGTGTTTAGGCAACGGATTTTAACATAATTAAATTGACTATGTTTTTTTATTTCAAAGTCGATATCAACTCATCGTTTCTAACTTCCAAACAATATTCTTCAAATACTTTAGTTCTACCGCCATGTTTTTCATACCAATTTTGAACTCGTTGTACATGTTCTTGATCGCCTCTAACATTCGCTTCAATTTCTTGATACTTTTCATAGCTGTCATACTCCCAAATAGCGAATATTTCTGTAGTTGTTGCATCATGAGAAGTCATCCATCTTCCTGTCAATCTTGCACCATGCTTAAGTTGATTAGGTAAATTCGTTTCATTAAACGCTTCTACAAAATCATTCTTTACGATGTAATATTTCCTTCTATAGAACATAAAATCTATCTCCTTTTAAATTAGTAGTAAAATAGGAGTCGATTATTGTTTATCGACTCCAAGTTAAACAATCATATAAATCAGTTGTTTTTTAGGAACTTATATGAACTTTGCAAACCATGCAACATAGTAAGCAGCGGGAATAAATAAAATTTGAGAAAAGAGTGTCCCTATAAATTTAGAACTAATCATAGTTAACGAATAACTTTTCAAATAAATATAATCACTTTGTTTTTTCATAACTCGATCTGCTAAAACAGAAGCTTTAGGGTCAATAAATAAAGTTAATAAAATTGTAGATATACCATTAACAATTCCAGACGACATTAATGCAGCCTGAGTAAGATCTTTCGGTACTAACATTGATGCATAGATTGAAGAAAGTACAGATATTGTGTATACGGATGTGATAATTACATTTATAACAAACAGACGTTTTGGAATCGTTTTTAACGTTATACCTTTTAAATAAGATAAACTTGGAACTCTAAAACACTTAATAATCTTAGTAAATCCATTTAGATTAAACTGACTAATAAACAGCCCTACAACGGAACCACGTTGATTCGATAATTGAATAATTGCCCTTGAAAATATATTTACAAAAGTAGGGAATAAAAGTATACCAAATAGTACTCCTATTGATGTTACCCCAATTAAAATCCTATACTGTTCCTCTAAATAAGCTAATTTGTTTGTATCTGGTGCTTGCGCAATAAGTTTGGCCGTTAAAGGTTGCTGAATCATTGTAGAAAACCTTGAAACAATTACCAAAGTACTAAATAAAGATAATGCAGTTGCAATTAATTTTACTCGTGCACCAGATATTCTAGTCGAATAAGCTAAAGTTTCTATCATTGTCACAATAAATATAAACACAGATATAATGATCACTTTTCCTGTAATTATTTCCATAATAATTCCTCAGTCTTTCTTAAACTCGAATAATTCATAAATAGTATTATTTAAGTTATTTTTTACTACGGTAAGCTAATTTATTTAATTCAATAGATTAAACATTAAATTCTCCTTAAACAATAATTCAACTGTAATAGTTGTCGTTTATTATTCAAGAAATTAAACTTCATTTTTTCTGTAAATAACTAAATGACCGCCAGAAGCCTCAACCCAATTCCAATTATTAAGAACATCCTCTAGTGGGAGACATTGGTATGGATTAAACATCGTTTGCCCTTGTTTATTAAATACTAAGCCATTACTCAATACGAAACACGAATGGAGTGTATTGTGATCCTTTTCCCAAATCAATACATCATTTGATTGGATCGAATCTGTTTCAATTCTCACATAATCTTTATTTTTCAGTTCTTTATAAAATTCAGTTGGAAGTACCCATTTATTTAAATAAGATGTTATTTTATCTTCATCCTTCTGCAATGCTATTAACACAGCACCCAAACAGTTCGGTCCATTTCTACTTCCAAATGTATTAAGTAAGGACGCAATTGTTGGATATTCACTCTTGGCATTCATATAACTTTCATCTGAAATTGAATACATGTCTACAAACATATTTGCTACATAAAGTAATATATTCGTTCTTATTTCAGTGGGAATAGTTTTCCATAAAAACCCTTGCAATGTAATCATTTTCATCCCATCAATATTAATCGAAAAAGTATCGAGTGCATTCTGTACCTCAACTGGAATGTTCCCTATTGCTTTTCTTAACTCATCTAACTCAAATATGTAACCCCTATTTAGGCGTATTTGTTCTATTAAGACAGCTTTTTGTAACTCTTCCTCCCAACTTAGAAACTCCTCATTAGACACAATAGCTATATATCGAGCTTTTGCAGAAATATTCCACGGTAAGTAAGAGGTTTTTAAATCTAATGACAAATCAACTGTCTCACGCTCATTCACTAAAACAAAGTTTGGTCGATCCTCAAAATAAAAGTAATCAACATCCGGGACAAATTTTTGATCCAATTCTTTTAATACTTCTTTAGTAATTTTATTATGTTTTACTTTATACATTATTTTTCACCAAAGCACTCCAAATATCATTATTTTTATATATTAATATTCTATAAAATGGTAATGATTTCCTTCTTAACTACTTTCAAATAGTAAAAAAGAGCCATCATGGCTCCTATGAAATAACAAATATATCTATTAATTTATCAATAATAATATACACATTACCATTAAAGCTAAAGGAGCAATAATACTGTTAAACACCACTTAATTCACATTAGTAAATTTAAGCTTAAAAATTTGTTCCATAGTAGTTAGTTAACAATCTTTTAAATCCCATAAAAACAGTACTCCCTGTCATGATGAATAGATTTCTTCTAAATTTTCCTTTTTCCTGTAAGCCTAATAAAAAAAGCATGATTCCTAATATGAAAAATGTATATGGTATCAGGATCCAAAATCTGTTAGTAAAAAAACCGTAAACTTGCAAAATAATTGCAGTTAAAAGAGATATTAAACTGATCTTTTTAAGCAAATCCTTACCTCCTAATCTATTAAGCAAAACGTACATTAATTTTTCAAGAAATTTAATTTCGATTATTATTTTACCTACATGATCTTATAAGAGTTCTTTCGTACCATATCTCCTTAAATAGTTTTTAATGAATAACTCACTAGATATTATATCTAAAATTGATGTGTTTCTAAGTTTGCGAAAATGTATCTTCTCTAATTTAATTGGTTTCGTGTAATATTTTTTGATTCTAATTAATTAAAAAAATCGACTACGCAGCCGATCGAGTTGTTCAATTAACATATAACGTTTAATCATTTAAAGAATTTATCAAACTTTATTAAGTAATTTTATTTTCAACTGGCTTCGTTACGATTAATTGAAATAAAAACCCTACAAACCCGCCAACAATAGCACCCATTAATGTAGAATTAATATCCGTTGCATGAAAAATGAAAGTTCTTATAAAAAAATAGGTAATCGAAAACAACAATGCTCTAATAATGAATTTATAAACACTTTTTTTAGAAATCATAAGTCCTCCATAAAAGCTGTCATAATTTATGTCTAATTAATAATTCTATAATCTTTATCTAAGACCTTTATTAATTCACTTTGAAGTACGCTATCTTAAATGGAAATAAGTTTGTAAATGAGACTTATTGGCTTGTATTTATTTTCCCCCTATTTTTTTATGAGTTAATTGAATAAAGAACTTTTACATGTTCCTTGTCCAACACCTAATAGTTGAAGAATTGAGAGTAGTGCGATTAACAAGCCTAATAATAATGCCCCACCTTCAAGTGAAAAAATGGATAAGATTTTTATTATGTTTGACTTACCTTTTGTATTTATAAATAGAAACATTCCTCCGAGTAATACTAGAAAAATCCCCAAACCAAAACCTGTTAGATCACACTTCATAGTAATAATACCTCAATGAAAATTCGATATATTTCATAATGTTTTATCCTTTGTAATTTATTATTTTTAGGCTGTTTTCGCATAGATT
>NZ_NUCO01000143.1:0-150502 GCF_002555445.1 Bacillus sp. AFS017336 | reverse complement strand
GAGACATAAATGCCAGTAAAAACATTCTAGCTGAAGGCTTACGAACATTAGCTCTGGCATAAATAATCATAGAACCGTAGGAATCTACGGGGGTAGCTTGATAAATAAGAGAAACCTCTGCTGGCAAAAAAATACACTAGCAAGTATGCTCTGTTCCCAAGAATCTCCCACTTCAAACAACCTGTAGGGGTGTTAAGTGGTGAGTAGTTCAATACAGCATGATTCTATATTTTTCATCTTAAGCTTGAATATATTAAAAAGCGGCCAGCTAGTACTCACATACTACTACTTCATTGAATTAGTTACATTCTCTAGTTCTACTTTATTTTGATTACTTATAGGAGTAGCTGCTTTAGAAAGTAATCCTGAGATGGTTACAGCGATAAGGACGAAAATTAGGGCTCGTAGTAAACCTACATGTTCCCCAATAACCCCTAAAAATGGTGGTCCTACTAAAAATGCTAAGTACCCAGCCGTCGATACCGCACTTACTCTTGCAGCAACTCTGTGTGGATCGTCTCCTGCAGCAGACATTCCTACTGGAAATCCAAATGCTGCTCCAAGTCCCCATAAAACAATTCCAACAGCTGCTACCCCGTAACTATTACCCAATATAACGATAATCAGTCCTGCAATCGCAAAAAGCGCTGAAGATCGTAATATAATAACGCGGCCGAAACGGTCAAGTAATTTATCTCCAGCTGCACGTCCTATAGTCATTGAACCTACAAATAAACCGTATGCGAATGAACCCATAGCTGGCGTAACTTTGTACCCATCAACCATAATAAGTGGTAACCAGTCATTTGCTGATCCTTCAACAAAAGCCATTCCAAGAACTATAATACCGATCATAACTGTTCGTCGCTCTTTCCAAACAGCCAAATGCTCTTTACTTCTCTTAGCTTTATCTGAATCACTATTGTCTTCTTTTGCAGTGTCAGCAGGTATAAAACGGTATAAATAAAAAGTAATTAAAACGATTACCACAGCAGTAATTGACATGTGAATCGCTACAGAAATATTTGATTTAATCATGATTGATCCAATTAATGCTCCAAGAAGCGTACCTAAGCTAAAAGCGGCATGAAAACCTGTTAAAAGTGACTTTTTAGCGGCTTTCTCAACTGCTGTTCCCTCTACATTCATCGCTACATCGCATATTCCTTGCCCAAAACCAAAGACACTTAAGCCCAAAAATAGTATTATGCTATTTGCAAGTAATGAGCTACTGATTCCGACTATTAAGATCCCAATTGATGCTACCGATAGACCTAATAACATGACAAAACGTCCGCCCTTTTGAGCAATAAGAAAACTTGCACTTGTAAGTCCGATTATTGAACCTACTGCAAGCCCAAATATGATTATTCCCATCTCTGCTGTTGTTGCTCCAAGAGCATCCCTTATTGCTGGCGTTCGAGATACCCACGATGCTGCAGCAAATCCAGACAATGCAAAAATAAAATAAATGGCTACACGCCATAATTGAATTTGACGATTATTTAATGAATATTGCATACATGACCTCCTAGTTAAATTAATGGTTAAAAGATTAAAGTAAAAAACTTATTAAAGACATTTAAAAAGTGTCGAACAAAAACTTATTAAACGTATTTAATAAGTCGCCATTCAAGTACGCTACGTTTTCTATCATTCTAGTATTATACGGTCAACTCGATCAGATTACCTTCTGGGTCTTTTATTACACTCTCATAGTACCCATCACCAGTGACACGAGGACCATCAATAAGAGTAAATCCACTATTTTTAAACTTGTTTGTCATCTGATTAACTTTCTCTTGGCTTCCTAAGGATATTGCAATATGAGCCCAACCAAATTGATTTCCATGATTCGTCTTATTTACCCCATCCTTTCGCATAATCTCTAAACGTGCGCCAGATTCAAAAGTAAGAAAATAAGATTCAAATTTCTTTTCGATATTATGATATTTATCGTTTGACTTACAGTTAAAATAAGTCTGGTAAAAGTCCTTCATCCCTTCCAAATCATTAACCCATATCGCAATATGTTCAATTTTCATTTATATTTCACTCCCAAATATTAATTATGACTAAATCTTACTATTAAAAGAAGATCACACCCCTAAATAAACTAATCATTCCATTTAGCTATTTGTGCGCGCAAAAAATTAAATGCAGCCATACCTGATTAAATTATTCAATCAATCATTAGTTTAAGACAAAGACTTTGTAAACCAAATAAATAGTCTTGTTTCCAATCACTCGTCGTAAGTGATGGAAGATGTTCGGAAGGTATGTAATTTGTACTGGAAATTCTAATTTTATCTAAGATTGTGTTATCAACTTCATCATTACAAAAAATGAAAATATGAGGGTTAATAATAGCTACAAATGAGGCTATTAACCTGCTAATTGCATCTATTTCATGATCCTCACTAATTATTAGCGTTTTATTTCTTTTTCCCTTTCTTAATGCATTCCCAAAATTTTTGTCATCATATTGAGGAACGAATGAAACCTCTCCAGAGAAAAAAGTACTTCCTCGGACAACATCACCGTTTACCATAATTCCTGCACCTGGTCCATTTTGACCTGAATACAAATAAACAAGGGATTGTTTTTCTTTTATCCCTCTATAATTGTGAAAACCAAGAACCGCGGCATTCATATCGTTCTCTACTACGACAGGAATTGAAAAATGCTCCTCATAATATTCCTTTAAATTAATGTTTTGAAATTGCTCGTATCCCGGGATATAAAATATTTTTCCATGATCAACCGCTGCTGGCACACCAATTGACATTGAACTTATTTTTGGATAATTGGTCATTATATTTTCAATCGTCGCAGTTAAAAAATCTAAACTATTCTCTAATAGAGCACTAGGCGCATTACCTTTTTCTTTTACTTCACCCGCACAATTAAAAACAATAAAATTCGTTTCTGTTCTTTCTAAAAATATGACCAAGCCTAACATATGTTCAGGATTGTAAGAATATCTTTTTGCTCGCCTTCCACCACTAGAATCATCTAGACCGACTAAACAAACTTCTCCCTCTTTTTCCATCTCTGCTAAAAACTTGCTAATTGTCGGGAAACTAATTTCTAACATTTGACTTAGTTCAACTTTTGTTGCACTACCTACTTTTAAAAGGGTAGAACGAATACCACGGAGGATTACTTTCTTCATAGAACTTGGAGTTGGAATAATTTCACTCACTAAAATCACCACCTTAAGCAACTTATTAAACGCATTTAATAAGTATTGGCGTAAATATAACATATATATGTTGTTAAAACAATGGATTAAAAACACGATGATAAAAGTAACCCACAAACTTAGGCCCAATAAGCTAATTTAAAGGCAAAATGTTGAAATTTACTAACTCATAATAGCTTCATGAGTTAGTAAAATAAAAAAAGACATAGTATATATACTAATGTCTTTTACAAGTTACTTACGATAAATGGAATCGTGATCACTGTTATTAAGATCAAGACCCAGTTATATTTTTTAAGATTCTCTTCAATTTTTTGCATCTCATCTACGGTATTTGTATTAATGGTTTCCATTTAGTCCGCCTTCTTTCAATTTAATTTTTAATTAAGTATGAAGTCATTATAATTAAAAGATGTGAACTTAATGTGAATTTATGTTAACTTTAGTTAACTTAATCCTATTTCTGGTAAAAATTCAATAATTCGTCACATTTAAAAAAATCCTCTAACATTTCAATTTATATTTCAATCTAATTTCCACCTAATCGACCGGCTTTTTTAAAGGCTTGATAAACAAGCAATAACAAAAATAAAATTGGTATATAAAAATAAAGAAAACTAGAGGTAACGTATGTCATGAACGTTCCTATTCTCTCAACATCCAATTTACTTTTGACACTGATCACCATGAAATGAACAATAATTATAGAAAACCATAAAGATTTTCTAGATTTAAATTTAAACGATTCTTTTAAAATTCGAAACCCTCCCCATAATGCCATACAGCAAGGAGGAAGAATTACTAAGAGCCATAAAAAAATATATACATATTCAAATCTTTCTATAAAAGGATAGCGAATAATTTTTGACATCATCAAGGTTGGCCAAGTTATATGTCTAAGTTGGCCATGACTAAAATAACCAAATGAAACGAATGTAATAAATAGGTATAAAATGGTTGTATACGCTTGTGAAATATGTGCCCATTTTTGAGATTTTTGATTATTTTTAATAAACGGAAAGTAAATAAGTAAGAATTCAGGTCCAGAGTACATCAGGATACAATTCTTTGCTGAAAGATAAAAGTCACCTATACTATGATTAAAAACAGGTAATAAATTTGTCCAATAAGCATATTTCAATGGAAAGTAAAATGTAAACAATAAGATTGAAGGAATGATTATTCCCCAAAAACATATTCCTGTAATGACCCTAAATCCCCCAAAGACCAAATATGTGATAACAAAAAGCAAAATAAGTGATAAGAGCCAAATTGGAAAATAAGGAAAAACCCAAGTAATAAGAACTGCTATGTAGGACCTAATTATAGTAGTAATTACTAAAAGCATGTATACATAAAAAAAAATATTTAATACGTTACCTATCCATTTCCCAAATAATTGTTGGTGTAAAGACATAAGATCTCCATTATTTGATTTCTTTAACAAGTAATACATTAACCAAATAATGATATGAAAAGAGAGACCAACTACTAAGACTGAAACCCATGCGTCTTGTCCCGCTCCTTTTACGATACTACTTTGAAAATTCAGCAAGCCAACTCCGGTTTGAGTACTATGTATAAGAAATAATAAAAAAAAGGGAGATACTGTCAGACTTTCTTTTAATTGTTTACTCATAGACGATCTCCTTCACTTTTTATTCACCAATTCCAGATTGAAATAATACTACTTTTACATTCACATCATATTCAACAGCAGGATACACCTTTTCATAAAACTCCTTTTCGTTCCATTTTTTTGAATGTGCTCTTGCTAAATCACCTATACCTAAAGGATCGACTTGATGTTTTTGAAGGGTTAATAATAGTTTTTCAAAATCTACTTTCATCTGTTTTTCCAATTGGTTGTTTAAAAATACATTATTTTTTCTTTTCATTAAATCTAGCCATTCTGGATAATCTTTTACCATCCCTTTTAGAGTAATATCAAATTTCACTTTTGTTTTTGCCTTATTAGCTTTAATTGACTTTTTTTCTTCCCCGCTTAAAATCGTTAGTATTGCAGAATCAATTTTCTGCCCCTTCTGTATATTAAGTTCTGTTTGACCTCTAATTACTCTTCCTCTTAATATTTTATACAGTAAGCTTTCTTTTGGATTTAAAATAAGAGCAAGTTTGTCCTTCTTAAATACTGCTAGCCCGTTTACCTCAATATTTTCTTTTTGATTTATCTTAATATATGGTACTGAAGCATCTCTACCTTCTCCGTAGTAGTCGAATAAAAAACTATGTAAAGTTGGAAGCGGAACAAATTGAGTCCTATAATTTTGTTCAATTAATTTATAGATATAGTTGCTGTCTTTCTCTTTGTTTTTCTTTAATAATTCTCCTGCTGGTTCTTCTGAAATCGCTAGTATAGCATTACTTCCAATCAAGGGGTCCCTACAAACCGCCTTAACAAAATACGACACCCCATTTTCAGCTAGTTCTTTTCCAAAGACCAGAAGGTTCAACTTGCCCATTTCAATCGGTTTTGGGGATTGTTCATTTAAAGCTTGTTTAATTAATAGGGATTTTTTACCACTACCCTGTAAAATATTGCTCCCTTTGTTTTCTACTTGGGTAAAATCAGAATAAAGTGCCGTTCCAACAAAATTTTTATCGACCTTGTCAAAACCGTAAACTGATATAATTTGCACTTCATCAATAATTTTTTGCCGTGGAAAAGAGCAACCTGATACAAACAATAAAAGTAGAAAAAAAACACAAAAAAAGCATATATTTTTTCGATTTATATTATTCATTATTACGTTCATCCTTAGCTTTATTAGGATTATATCTTTTTAGTGAAAGAGGTCTTAAAAATCTACTTCGAGTCGTTGTAAACTGATATGATGACCGAATAAAGCTATCGCTAAAGCTTTTTATTCTAAAAGGATACAAAGGAACCATATATGGATTTCCTAAGGATTTAAGTTTTAATAAATGCCCTAGCAGAAGAATAAATCCTATTATTATTCCAAAACCGCCCATAAATGCTGCTAGTAAAATAAGTGGAAACCGCAATAGTCGAATTGCATTTGACATTTTAAATATAGGTGTTGTGAAAGAAGCAAGTGCCGACAGTGATACAATGATAAGTAAAATATTACTCGTTAGTGCTGCTTGGACAGAAGCTTGGCCAATTACAATACCTCCTACAATACCCAATGTTTGTCCAATTTTTGTCGGTAAGCGGGCTCCTGCCTCTCTCAACAGTTCAATAGTAGTTTCCAAAAAAATGGCTTCCCAAATCGGGGGAAATGGAACATGAGCTCTTGAACTAATTAGAGGTTGCAATAAATCATCAGGTAAAACTTCATAGTGATATGTTAATATTGCTACATATATCGGAGTAGCAAACAATGAGAAAATAACGCTCATAATGCGAATGATTCGAAAAAACGAACCAAGTACCCAATTTAGATAATAATCTTCAGGAGAAATGAAAAAATCCAATATGGTTGTTGGTCCAGTAATAATGTAAGGCGATCCATTTGATAGGATAGCAACTTGCCCACTAATCATCGCATATACAACCCGATCGGTCCGTTCAGTAGATAAAAAAATAGGAAAAGGAGTATTCGAGTTATCTGAAATAATTTGATCAATTTGTGAGTTATCAAAAATAACGTCGAAGTCGATATCTTCCAAACGTTGACGAACAGTTTGAACATATTCTGGATTCGTAATTCCATCCAAATATGCAATAACTACTTCTGTTTTAGACATTGATCCTATTTTGATTTCCTCAAAAACTAACTCAGGTGCAGCAATTTTTTTTCGAATTAAATGGAGATTAGTACTAAGGTCTTCAACAAATCCAACTTTTGGGCCAATTACACTAAATTCATTATCTGTATCATTATTCTCACGATAACCAAGTTTTGAATTTTCTAGGTTTATCGTCAAAAAGCGCTTGAAATACTTGAATTCAAGAATTACATAACCTTTTATTAACATTTTTTCTAAATCTAGTGGGTTATTTGTAACTTGGACATCCTCGAAAGGAATCAACTTTTTCACATCATTAATATTACTAATTTTCTTAATATGTTCTTGTAGAGACGGAAGTAAAAGGTTATTTATTTTATCTGCATCTACCATACTTTTAAAGTAACTAATAGTAATATCCTGCTCTTCAGATAATGAAAATTGATAGAAATCGCTCGATTTTGCAGCCTGCAGTAATACTGATTCTATTGACTTAGTTTCTTTCTCTGTCTCTTGTTTACTTAAAAATCGTTCTCTAGATTTTAAACTCATTTATACCACCCAATAGATTGTATTATTTTTGAATTTACTTTGAGTTCTCAGCATTGTCGAATTTATAAAGGTAAATGTGGCTACATTTATTACTTAAAAAGAACTAAAAATGAGAATTCAATCTAGTCTGGCTAGAATTTCCATTATATCTCCTACTTAATTTTTTCGTTCATACCAATTTATATACAAAAAAGTATTCAATTTATTTATTTTCAAGTAATTTTCTAATACATACTTCTAAACATACTTTGTATCAATATCAAAGCTAATAAAAAGCTCCCAATTTCACTGGAAAATTGGAAGCCTTTATTGAATTAGTTAGTTCGTCCGTTACAATTGATAACTTTTCAGACTAAATCATATTTTCAGGTCTAACGATTCGATCGAACTCTTCTTCTGATAAATAACCTGTTTTTAAAGCTGCTTCCTTAAGTGTAGTACCTTCTTTATATGCTAATTTTGCAATTGATGCAGCTTTTTCGTAGCCAATATGAGGGTTTAATGCTGTTACTAGCATAAGTGATCGATTAAGATTTTGTTCAATCACTTCTATATTTGCTTCGATGCCTTTTGCACAATGATCATTAAATGAATTCATTGCGTCTGAAAGTAGTCGAACTGATTGTAAAAAATTATAAATAATGACGGGTTTAAATACATTCAATTCAAAGTTCCCTTGACTAGCGGCAAATCCAATCGTCATGTCATTTCCTATAATTTGTGTTACCACCATTGTGAGTGCTTCGGATTGAGTTGGATTTACTTTTCCTGGCATAATTGAGCTTCCTGGTTCGTTTGATGGGATGGTTATTTCACCGATCCCACTTCTAGGTCCACTTGCCATCCAGCGGACATCATTCGCAATTTTCATTAAATCTGCAGCCAATGATTTTAAAGCGCCATGCGTAAAAACGATTTCGTCATGACTTGTTAGAGCGTGGAATTTATTTTCAGCAGAAATAAACTGATAACCAGTTAATGAACTTATTTCCTCTGCCATCAATTTAGCAAATTTTGGATGTGTATTGATGCCTGTACCTACCGCTGTCCCGCCAATTGCTAACTCAGCAATAAATTTCATA
This sequence comes from Bacillus sp. AFS017336, assembly GCF_002555445.1. Taxonomy (NCBI): domain Bacteria; kingdom Bacillati; phylum Bacillota; class Bacilli; order Caryophanales; family Bacillaceae; genus Bacillus; species Bacillus sp. AFS017336. Next base: position 141,949 of record NZ_NUCO01000143.1, on the reverse strand, counting down.
CTTTCTACTATCATTTGTTCACTTTTTTCAACCATACGATGCCATCCACTTATTTCTTGACCTAGCGTTATCGGCGTCGCATCTTGTAAGTGTGTTCGTCCGATTTTAATAATATTATTAAATTTACTTACTTTTTCATTTAGTGTATTTTTCAAGTAACTTATTGCGGGTAATAATTGCTCATTAATTGAAAGGGTACTGGCAATATGCATTGCTGTTGGGAACGTATCATTTGAACTTTGTGACATATTAACATCGTCATTTGGATGAATTTGCTTATTGCTTCCTCTCTCTACTAAGAGTTGATTCCCACGGTGAGCGATTACTTCATTTACATTCATATTTGTTTGTGTCCCACTACCAGTTTGCCAAACTACAAGTGGAAAATGATCGTCATACTTACCTGTTACAATTTCATCCACAGCTAAAATGATAGCGTCTGCTTTTTCATGATCTAATTTATCTAGTTTTTTATTAACAATCGCAGCACTTTTTTTAATTAGTGCTAAAGCATAAATTAATTGAATTGGCATTTTCTCTGAACCAATTTTAAAGTTTTCAAAACTACGCTGTGTTTGTGCACCCCAAAGTTTATCTACAGGAACTTGTATCTCACCAATTGAATCTTTTTCAATTCGAAAATCCAATTTTATGCCTCCTAGTTCGTATTTATAAATAAAACAAATAGTTTTTCAATCTAATTCATGAAAGTAATTATGGAATTTTGTCTTGTACGTACTTTATTAAACTTATGTATAATCTATTACCGTGAAAACTAGTATAAAAAAAGAACTTTGAATGGTGCAAATATAGTCAATGATTATGTATTGTTTAAAGTTTTAGTTAACGATAAAAAAATTATGTACTGCCAAAAAGTTCATATTATTGTCTAGCCTTAAAAAAAATAAAGCTAATCGAATAAATCTCGATTAGCTTTATTAATTTGTTGATATATTTTACACAATTATTTCAATGTTTTAAAACTTGATTATAAGTTATTAGAATAAAATTGTATCTAACGCATATTGACCAGGACCAATTAATGCTACACCGATCGCAACTGCAAGCAAAGTTAAGTTGTATTCATATCCATTAGATGTTGCCCATAATCCATTCGGCGCATGAACCTTAATAATCGCCATGACCATAGTTCCAGCAATTATAATTCCTGCAAGTGGTGTAAATAATCCTAAAGCAAACAAGATACCACCAATAAGTTCTGCTAATCCTGCGAAAAGTGCAATTGTTACTCCTGGTTTCATACCAATCGATTCAATCCATCCACCTGTACCTTTTAATCCATGACCACCGAACCAACCAAATAATTTTTGCGCACCGTGACCTACAAATAGTAACCCAATTACTAAACGAATAATTAATAAACCAATATTTATCATCTTAAAATCCTCCTAATTTTTATTTATCTTTAATTCGAGATAATTTATTAAAAAAAATGAACGATTACACATTATTCTTTACTTTTGTTAAAAGCTTAACTAAAAGCTCTGCCTCGTCAGAATCTAATAATTCAAACATTTGATTAACAATCACATCGTATTTAGGCATGATTTCATCCATTAAACCATTTCCATCAACAGTTAATGTAACATGGATCATTCGACGGTCATCTGGACAGTCACTTCTGTTTAATAAACCTCTTTGCTCAAGCTTATCAATAATATACGTCATAGAACCACTTGATACCAATATTGAATTTCCGATTTGTTGGATTGTTTGTTTACCTCTTTGATATAGTACCTCTAATACCGAAAATTCTGTAATACTTATATTGTTTTTTGCCAATTCTTTCTTTATTCGATCATGTATTGCTTTAGATGATTGCATTAAAAGTAAAAAAGATTGATTTTGGCATTTTCTCTCCAACTATTTCACCTCCCTGAAGTATTTCGAATTTAAGTATCTTGAATCTGAGATAATCATAATACGTATACAATTTACTGTCAATAATATAATTATATTTTTATTAAAAAGAAATTAATTTTGAGAACCTATTTGCGATATAATTATTTAATTTAACAAGTATTTTCCAACGTTTGCCTCAGCTAGCTCTTTTTTTCCTTACTAAAGAATTTATAGGTTTTAATTTATTCATCAAAATAGTTATAGGATCGTTAAATATTGAGATTATCATTTCGTTCAATTGTATTTATGTATTTTCTATTAATATAAAAACCTTGCTTTTTCAAGCAAGGTTCAATGTGAAAAGTATTAAGCTCCCGGAACTGCTACTTGTGAGATTCTTCTACAATCTACAATAACTAGTCCTCCACTTACACTAGAAAAATACGCTAGATTTGTGGAAGAATCGAAAGTAATAAAGAAATTTACGCTTTCTGATACGCCATCTACTATAATTTCATTAATAGGATATTGTGGTGGTAGAGTAGATAAAAACTCACAAATACTTCTAGGTCTACTAAATTCTTCATTTGATCCCAATTTAATCCATCCCCCTCCTTTACCTCTCAATCTATTATATTGATTGATTAATATTTTGATTAGATTAGTATCTCTCAAGTTTAAAAAATAGTTTTTAATCACTTTTAATAGTTTTATTCTTCCGAGCCTCCTTCCATAAGCATGTCCCAGCATAGGGCAGTACCTTTTTCGATTGCTCTATTAACTTTTTTCCCTAAAATTAACTCTAAATATTTCGGTGCAAGTCCATAGCCTGGACGAATAATCTTTATATTTTCTTTCGTTAATGCTTCTCCAGCATTAATCTGTTCAGAAATATAAATTGATCTTCTAAATTGCATTGATTTTTTCTCTTCATCGGTAGGACCAATAAAGATAGACCCTAATGATTTCCATGCTGAATTAGTTTCAGTAACTAGATTTGCAAATTCATCTGGTTCTAATGAGAAAGCTGCATCCACACCTCCATCAGAGCGATCTAATGTGAAGTGCTTTTCAATTACTGTACTTCCAAGCGCAACACTAGCTACAGCAACACCGTTGTCCAACGTATGATCTGATAATCCTACTTGGCATTGAAATAAATCTTTTAAATAAGGTATGGTTCGAATATTGGAATGCTCTGGTGTAGCTGGATAGCTGCTAGTGCATTTTAATAGAATAATCTCTTTACAGCCCGCTCCTCTAATTGTCTCGACCATGTCACTAATCTCTGAAATTGTTGCCATACCAGTGGAAATAATAATGGGTTTTCCTTTTGATGCGACTTTTTTTAAAAGTGGAAGATCATTATTTTCAAATGAAGCAATTTTATAACAAGGAACTTCGAGTGTTTCTAAAAATTCTAGTGAGGTTTCGTCAAACGGAGTACTAAAAGGAATCATGCCTAATTCTTTACATCGTTTAAAAATTGGTTCATGCCATTCCCACGGGGTATATGCTTCTTCGTATAATTCGTATAAAGATTTTCCTTTCCAAAGCTGATTTGCCGGATTTACGATAAATTCATTTTTACGAATGTTTAAAGTCATTGTGTCAGGCAAATACGTTTGTATTTTAAACGCATGTGCACCTGCTTTAGCGGCAGCCTCTACAATCTGTAAGGCTCGTTCAAGTGATTTATTATGATTACCTGACATTTCAGCAATAATAAACGGCGGATTATTTTCTCCGATTTTTTTATTCCCAATTAAAATTTCATTCAAAGTCTTTATTAACCTCCTTCTTTAAAAATACACAATATTGTTGCCATCTTTCTTTAAATAATCCAAAAATAATTAAATCTTCAAATTGATTGTTTTTAAGAATCTGTTTTTCAAGCCTACCTTCTTCAATAAATCCTAATTTTTTATGATAATTCAAACTAGTCATATTAAATTCAAGTACGTAAGCACTTACTTTCCTCATGTTTAACTCATTATAAAGATAATCCAATGCTAATATCCCCATAACCGTTCCAGAACCACGTGGTGCAGTCTTTTCTCCAATATAAAAGCCCCACTCACAAGTTCTGTGTAATTTATTTAAATTTGTAAATTGAATAAATCCAATTGGTTTATTCTTATATAAACAAAGTTTTGCGATTTTCGTTTTGTCATCTTTTAAAGAATGAAACCAATTCGTATGCTGTTCAATTGTAATCGTTTCATCAGAGTTCATAACAGATCTGATGCGATCGGAATTTCTCCACGCTAAAATAAGATTTAAATCTTTCAGTTCTAAATTACTTAGTTTAAAATCCTCAATTTGTATCATTTAAACATTCAACAACTTTCTCTATAAAACTATTTAAGCGATTTTCTCCCATCAATTTAAAAGCGTTTTGAGACATCTTTAATACGTTTAAAGGATTCTCCAGTAAAAAATTCAGTTTTTTCTCAATTAGTTCTGAAGTTACTACTTTACTTTTACCTAAATGATAGATTGCGCCAGTTTCGTTTACTAAATTTATAATATCGACTTGATTATCAGCTGTGGCGATTGTTAATGTAGGCAAACCTAAATAACATCTTTCCCATGTAGTTGTCCCACCTGCACCGATGGAAAGATCAGCCAAATTCATTAATTTAGCCATATGACTAATTTGACAATGAAAATGAATATTTGGTTTATCCTTACAAAGTAATTTAATAGCTTCCTTATTTTTATTACTATTTCCAACAACAATATCAATGTGGATGTGTGAATAGATAGATTTTATTAATACGTTTAATGTTTTAAGTGTTTCATTAGTAGGATCACTACCGCCAAAAAAAACAAGAATTCTTTTTATATTCCCGTTTCTTTTACGTATATTTATTTTTTCATCCAGGAATTCCTTACGTAGTATGACATATGGTGTGCCTATGAATTTCACACAGTTTGCAGATACTAAATCGTGATACCGCTCACTATTGTTAGAAAGATTCTGATCTAAAAGCATATGGCAAAAATGACTTCGATTTGCTAAATCATCTATTACGATTATTTCTTTTCTGACTTGCTGATACAGTAATTCTTCCCATTTGGAATCAATCGAATAGTGGTCAATAATGAGACATGACTTTGATGGATTATTCTTCATAACGTTTACTGTTTGCAGTACATCTGACTTCCAATCAACTGACAACCAGGCTTCATAAGGATTTTCTAGTTTTTGAGGAAAATCTTGATTAATTTCTCCACTCGGTAGATTAAACAATTTATAACCATGTTCTTTAATCAAATAATTTAAATTACCTTGTAAATCTCGACAAATAAACACAATATTAATCCCATATTTTGAAAATAAATTAGCAAGGGTCAAGCAGCGCATAACATGACCAGTTCCGATTTCATAAGAAGCATCAACTCGAAAAAAAATCGTTTTATTGTCCATTAAAATCCTCTATTTGCTTTTGTTTAATATGGTGATTAATCGTTAATAATTCAGGCTTTCTATCGAATAAATCGTATAGGTCCAGTAATGTGAAGAAAGGATTAGTTGGATAGATTTCCTCGATAATCGTACTGATCAACTTAAAATCTTCTGGAGTATCAACGGTAAGTCGTATATGACTTTTATTTACATTTTGAACGATTTGTTTAATGGAATATTTATGTGAGCGGTATATAAAGGGGGTAACATGTTCTCGATAAGATTTAGGTAGTTGTAACTGATTAATTGTCTTTATTAAAGAAAAAGACATCACTTCAATGTCCATCCCAATAGGGAAACTCCTTTGAACAGTATTTGAAGCATAGTCAATATGATCCATATTTAATTTGAATTCATTGATAACCGTGTCGATAATAGCTGGATCGATTAAAGGACAATCAGAAGTGATTCGAACGATTAAATCTGCATTGTACAAAGATGCTGCTTCAAAATATCTGGATAAAACATCATCCTCTGACCCCCGGTAGTAAGATATAGACATGAACTCACAAAAATCCACGATTTTTTGATCTATTTCGTTTGTAGTGGTTGCTACTACGATTTCGTCAATTAACTTTGCTCTTTTTACCCGTTCTATTTGATAGGCTAATAAAGGCTTATTCAATACTTTTAACAGTACTTTACCAGGTAATCTTGTAGAACCCATTCGTGCTTGAATAATTGCGACAACTTTCATTTTCACACTCCCATTTAAATAGAGATTGATCGTTCCTTACAATCTACTTTTCGAAAAGTAATTTAAAACTTTTTTTACAGCATTTACAACGTCTTTGGCGTCTTGATCACTCATTCCTGCATGTAATGGCAATGTAATGAACTCTTCATAGCAAGTTTCCGTCACTGGACAACTACCTTTTAGATAACCTAAACTTTCGTAATAAGGATGGTAATATACGGGTACATAATGAACGTTTACTCCAATATTTTCTTTTTGTAATGCTTCAAAAATAAATTTGCGATTGGCATTGAGATTATGAGATTTAAGTTTTATTATATATAAATGCCAACTTGAGTCCCCGTTTTTATCTTGGTAAGGTAATGTTAAATCTTTAAGTGATGTTAATTCATGCATATAAAAACGACTAATTTGTTTTCGTCTAGCAATAAACGAATCTAGTTTCTTTAATTGTGATATGCCAAGTGATGCTTGAATATCTGTCATTCGATAATTAAAGCCTAGCGAGTGCATCTCGTAATACCACGGACCATGATTTTCTTTCAATAAATGTTTAGCTCGCACAATACCATGAGATCTAAATTGAATTAATTTTTGATAGTAATCTTCATTGTTAGTTGTAATCATTCCGCCTTCTCCGGTTGTGATGTGCTTAACTGGATGAAAACTAAACATCGTCATGTCACCGATTGACCCAATTTTCTTATTTTTATATTTAGCTCCTAAAGCATGCGCTGCATCTTCAATCATAATAAGATTATTCTCTTTTGCAATTTCCAAAAGTTCCTCAAGAGCCGCTGGTTGTCCAGTAAAATGAACAGGAATAATTGCTTTTGTCTTTTTAGTTATCTTCTCTTTGATTTGTGAAGGGTTTATATTATAGGTTTTTGGATCAATATCAACAAATACAGGAATACCCCCTTGATATAAGACACAATTTGAAGTTGCAGCGAATGTCATTGGTGTTGTGATAACCTCATCACCCTTACCAATTCCTGCTGCGAAACAAGCCCCATGTAAAGCAGCGGTTCCACTTGAAAATGCCACAGCATATTTAGCACCTGTATACTCGGCAATCTCTCTTTCAAACCGTTCAAGCGTCGGACCTGTTGTAATAAAATCACTACTTAATACTTTTATAACTGAATGAATGTCGTCTTCATTTATGACTTGTTTCCCATAAGGTAAGAAATGATCGCGCACAGGTTGTCCACCATAAATAGCTAATTTCTCTTTATCCATTCGATGAATCACTCACATTTGCAATCGTTTTTTTGATCCATTCTTCTGTTTTTTGTAGACCTTCATCAATAGTTATTTTTGGTTTCCATAGCATAATTTTTTCGGCTTTTTGAAAATTACATAATAGTTTTGGAATTTCGCTTTGAGGATGAATATGAGGAATGTGGTAAATAGGAACTTGTTTTTTTGAAATTTTAGTCGCTAAATCATTAATTGAAATATCTTTTCCAGACCCAGCGTTAATAATTTCTCCGTTTAATAGATCATTATATCCTGCTTCTACAACGAAATCAGCACAGTCTTCTACATAAAGTAAGTCTCTAGTCTGCGTCCCATCGCCATAAATATTAATTGGAACTCCCTTTAATTTATTATGAATAAAAATGGAAACCACGCCACCTTCACCACCTGTTCTTTGAAATGGACCATACGTATTAAATGGTCTTAATACGACTACTGGTAACCCATAGGAAAAAAAGTATGATAATACCATATTTTCTGCAGCAATTTTAGAGCCTGCATAAGGTGAAGCGGGTTTAGTTGGTGATTTCTCATTGATTCCATCATCACTGTAGGCTTTCTCATATACCATACAAGTGCTCATAAATACTAATTTCACATGATAATTCCGACATTCTTCCAATAAATAAAAAGTTGCAAGTGTATCATTTTTAAAAGTTGTTTCTGGATCATCAATACTATCTTGCACATTAATACTTGCTCCTAAGTGATAGCAAATATCAAATTTTATACTACTAAACAAATCCTGAATTGATTGTCGGTCTTTTAAATCGATAATTCTTAACCCTTTGAGATTCTCATTCCCAATAAATTCATTCACATTTTCAATAGAAGAATTCGATAAATTATCGACAATCCATACTTTTTGGCTATCTTTTAGTAATTTTCCAACTACCCATCTACCGATAAACCCAGTACCACCAGTCACTAATACGTTCATTAAACTCCTCCTTAGATCAGATTTTCTTTTCGTATTATTTCTCTTACTTGAGCTTTATTTATAGGGATTTCACCTGCTGAGCTATATGTTCCCGGTTTAGTCTTCTTAGCTCCTATATAAATTTTATTTGCTGAAAAAAATGAAGGGATAATATATAAATCTGGCAATTCAAACGAAACGAGTGATTCTTCGAAAGTCATTAATTCCTCATATTTTTTTTCACCAGGTTTTAAACCAATTTCGATCATTTTTACATCAGAAGGATCGATGCCACATTTAATAGAGGTTTCTTCAATGACTGTTTCAGCTAAATCTTTTAAATTAATGACTGGCATTTTTAAGATAAATGTTTCGCCACCTTGAGCAATTTTCAGTGATTCAATTGTTAGTTTTGTAGCTTGTTCTAAAGTCATCATAAATCTCGTCATATTTAAATCAGTTACAGTCACGATTTTTTTCTCTTTTACTTGGTTTATAAATAATGGAATGACTGAACCTCGCGAGCCAATTACATTGCCAAATCGAACACTTGAAAAAATTGTGTGTTTTGACCCCTTAGAATATTCCGCTGAAGAGATAAGTTTTTCTGCAGTTAATTTTGTTGCGCCATAATTATTCGTTGGTGAAATAGCTTTATCGGTACTTGTAAAAACGACTTTTTTAACATTTTGATTTTTTGCAGCAGAGATGACATTGTATGTGCCGATTACATTCGTTAAGACAGCTTCAAATGGATTATATTCACAAAATTCAACATGCTTCATCGCAGCTGTATGGAATACATAATCAATATCTTCCATTGCACTTACTAAACGTTCATAATTACGAATATCGCCTATTAAAAATCTTAGTCTTGCATCATGATTAAATTCAATTTTTAAATTAAATTGTTTATATTCATCTCTACTAAATATCCTAATCACATCTGGCTCTTCATTTAAAAGTTCCTTTACGATACTTTTACCAATCGTACCTGTACCACCGATTACTAAAATTTTTTTATTCTTAAAAAACATTAGTTTTCACCTCTTGCTAATTCGCAAACTAAGTTAAAAAGTTCTTTGCCAGAATTTTTCACATGATAGGAATCTGCTAGAAAGTTATTTTTTACATTTTCATAATTTTGTTTTTCCTCAGAATTATAACAGTAAGTGGATAGTGTCTTTACTAATTCTTCTGGGTCATGTTGGGTGTATTTACCTAATCGTTCGAAGTATTCATAGTGCCGATTACTTATGACAAAGTAATAAACAAAAGTAGGTTTATTGAATAAGCAACTTTCTAAAGCGACAGTAGATAACGATGCAATTGTGATATCAGAATTGGCTATTAATTCATGCGTATTAGCACTACGATCTGTAACTACTTGAACAGACTTATATTGTCTCATTAAATCTACATATAACTTAACTCTATTTTTTGCTAGCTCCCACGGATGTGGCTTTATCAATAGTTGGAAAGTTTTATTATTCACAAGTAAATCAATCATTTTTTTAAACTGATTCGAATTTGTATTTGGACCAGTTGCAATTAAGATTGTTGTTTTATTTTCATCTAGATTATATTTTTTAAGAAATTCATTTTTACTAACTTTTGGATAGTTAAAAATGTCATCATATCTAGGATGGCCAATTGTTGCAATTCTTTTTGATTCAAGTCCACGTTCTATATACCATCTCTTCTCATATTCACCATAAACGGCGACTTTGCTAGTAAATACTGGCATAAATGCTTCTTCACCCATTAGGATTCCATGTTGAAGACAGATGCTAGGAATACCGTTCATTAACCCAACAATTCCAAGAGCGCGACTAACCATATCCTCTGTCGTTCCAAGGATCACTGTAGATATAGCGTTCTGTTCGTATAGATTAAATACTGTCTCAATCGCATCTACAATTAAAGGAATTCTTTGTAAAAATGTGTTTGTAAAAAATGCATTACCAAATGCTGGATGTTCTTTCAATCTATTAAATAATTCGTAAGCAGTTTCGATTATTTTTTTTGAGGATTCGGTTGTATTGATTTTAAAGTTTTCTATAAATAAATTTGGGAGATCTGAGTAGGTAGGATTTTTTGAGCGGGATAGGATGACGGTTTTTTCTTTATTGAAACATTCGTTTATTTTTTTACCCGTAATTCTAAGATAGTCTAGGTTAATTAACACTTTTCCATTTTCAACATTTTTAATCGATTTAGTCATTTTGGGAATGAAATTAGCAAAAAAAGGTTGAATATCAGTAGTGTCGTTTATCGTTGCATGCTTTAATTGTGTTTGAAAATCTTTTTTCTCCATACATAATTTAAGTTCTTCATCGATTTGTTGATAAAAATTGGTCATGATTGCTATTGGTATATCTCTATATGTCAAAGCTTTAAATTGGTTGATAAATTCACTATAAAGTAACCAATAATTTGAGAGATAATGACTCATCTTATTCCTCCATTTTTTTCTTAAGTCTTATATCTTCTCTTAATTCTTTACATGTTCTCTGCTCTGGTAACAGTTTAATAAACTCATTTTGTTCCTTTTGTGCCAATTGAAAATGAATTGATTGTTCAGTAATAAAATTATCATCTAATATTTCCGCAATTGGATAAAAATCCCAAAAATGATTTAGTCGCCAAAAAAATCGAGCATCCCCAATTCGATAAAATGTTGGATCGACATCCCAATAAGAACCAAACTTTTCATATATGATAGGTAGAATTGATTTCCTATGCATAATAGAACAATGATCAATTTGGCATGATGCTACCGAAACAATACCATGAGTTGCTCTTAATTTTGTATTAATTATTTCTTTATTTTCATTTAAAATATTTACTAATGAAGCTGAGTAGGCAATCATTACCTTAGGGTGATTCTCTAAATAGTGGACCATTTTTTCTAATCGGTTTTTTCGATAGCAATTATCGTCAGTCGCATATGAGATATATTCACCTTTTGCGAACGTTAAGGCTTGATTTATTAAATCCGCATATCGAACCTTTTCTACTCTTTGTTTCATAGTTTTTATATTACTTTGAAAAAATCTAATTCGCTGATCACATAGAAACGGCCTGATCTTATTTAATGTTTCCTCGCTTGAATTATCATCCATTAATAGTAGTTCAAAATCAGTAAAAGTTTGATTTAGTATCGACTGAATTGATTTTGAAATATATTCTGGTTTATTAAAACTAGTCATTATGATTGAAACTTTTGTCAAAACATCCCCTCCTTTTTTTAACATTCTCTATACAATATGAACTGCCTTATTAAATGTAATAGGAAAGAAAACTATATTAAACAAGTTTAGTAGAATTATCGTAAAAAATAGAGCGATCGGTAGACTAAACGCGCGACTAATTTACTATATTTCATATCAAAACTAGTAATTAATGCTTTACTTTTTACGCTTTTTAACAAAATTTTAGTTAAATCTACTAATTTTCAACGAATACATAAAAAAAAGTAACTTTTTTAAATCTTTTCATATATTAGTTTTGAATTGAAAATTTATAAAAAGGTGGGTAAAATTTGAACAGTTTCCAACACTTAGTTGAAAATCTTATAGCAGGACAAGTTATTATTATCACAACAGACTCGGGAGACACTATTGGGCCAGCGCAATTCGTTACATTTAACGCGCTGACAAATATTATAATATTGAAAGAATTTAGCTCACTTTCTCCGAGTGAGGAAGTCGTCGTTGCTTTGATTGCATCAAAAATAGAATCTATTAGATATCATTAGTAGATGAAAGTTTTATATTTTCAGTCAGTTTATAAGGGCATCTATTCTTATTTTGATTTATGGTTAAAAGAAGTAGTTTCCGAACAAATTGATCTAATCAGTATTCCAATAAGTACGAATCAGACAATGTTAAAGAATTTGATTTTAACTATTAAACCAACCTATATATTAATGATGATTGGTAATTCAAAACCAATCCATTTACTAAAATTGATAAATGAGATGAAAATCCCTCTTATTCTATGGTTTACAGAAGATCCTTTCTATATTGATGTTAGTTATGAATTGCTACCATATGCAGATTGGATTTTTTCAATTGATCAGTCATCTTGTGAATTTTATTCTAAACTTGGAGATAAGCAGATTCATTATCTCCCTTTAGCAACAAACGAGAATATTTTTAAGCCGATTAATCGAAATAAAGATATCGATTTGTTATTAATAGGTTATCCTTATCCAAGTAGAATTAAATTAGTGCAAGCAATCATTGATTCAACAAATTATTCAATAGTCCTAATCGGAAAAAATTGGAGAAAATACTTGAATATTTCTAATCAAAAAAAGAAAAACATTCGATTTGTTACAAATTGGATTCCTCCAAATATTGTTAATTATTGGTATAATCGAGCAAAAATCATTTTAAACCCTCATAGAGAGTCTACTTTTTTGTTAAATAAAAATAGATTTCATGTAATCAATCGTAGTGTAAATAATCGATTTTTTGATATTGCTTTAAGCGGAGGGTTTCAGTTGATTAATGACAAAATAGATCCCTTTGTCGATGAGGAAATAGAAAGTTTATTTCGTTATTCTGATGAGGAAAATTGTATCTATTTAATTCATAAATTTATTAATGAGTCTTCTAATAGAGAAAAAATCACAACTGAAATACGATCAAAAATGATTGGAAAAAACACATTTTCTGACCGATTAAAAACGTTAAAAAATATATTGGAACAAAATTCTATATAATAGGTTAAATTGAAAAATATCTTAAGTAATAATATGGATGAGATTAAATCCAAAATAAAAAGCCTTTATAAAAAAAGGCTTTTTTTATCATTTACAATGTATTATTCATACTTTTTCAATACAATTGCTGAATTGTGTCCACCAAATCCAAATGAGTTAGAAATACCAATCGTCAAATTTTTCTTTCTTGCTCCTTCTGATACATAGTCTAGATTACATTCTGGATCAGGATGTGTTAAATTTATCGTTGGAGGTATAATACCTTCTTGTAAACTTTTCACTAAAGCAATTGCTTCTATACCACCTGCTGCACCAAGCATATGGCCGAGCATTGATTTATTAGCTGTGATTGGAATTTGCTTAGCTTGTTCGCCAAACAGCTTTTTAATAGCAAGTGTTTCTGAAACATCGCCTAACGGTGTGCTTGTAGCATGTGCACTGATCACATCCACATCTTCAATCGTAATATTTGCTCGATTCAATGCGTTTCTCATCGCAATATAAGCCCCGCGCCCTTCTGGGTGGGTTGCTACCATATGATACGCATCCGAACTTGCTCCATATCCAATTACCTCACATAAAATTGGTGCATTTCTTTGTAATGCGTGCTCTAAAGATTCCAATACTAATAATCCAGCACCTTCACTCATGACAAATCCATCTCTTTGTGCGTCAAATGGTCTGCTAGCTATAGTGGGATCAGTATTCGTCGATAAAGCTTTTGCGTTACCAAAACTTGCTAAAGATAATTGTGATATGGCTGCTTCCGTTCCACCCGCAAATATCACGTCGGCTTCCCCGTTACGAATTGTATTATAGGCTTCACCGATTGACGAATTGCCTATTGAGCAAGCTGTTACTGGAGATAAAGACGGTCCTAATGCTCCCAAACGAATACTAATTTGAGCTGCAGCTGCATTTGAGATAATCATTGGTACTAAGCTTGGACTTACTCGACTTGGACCACGTTCATTTAAAAGATTTACATTCTCAATGAACGTATTAATTCCTCCAATACCTGAACCTACATAAACACCTAATCGTTCGAGATCAATTTTATCAAGTTGGATTTGTGAGTTTTCCAGTGCTTGTTCTGCAGCTGCTAAAGCAAATTGACAAAAACGATCTAATTTTCTAGCTTCTTTTCTCCCCCATCGTTCTTCTGCATCAAAATCACGGACAATACCTGCTACTTTTGTTTTAATATTTGACACATCAATCGTGTCAATTGTACTGACACCAGATTGACCTTTTAATAGGTTATTCCATACCGTATCAACATCATTGCCTAAAGGTGAAATAACACCCATACCAGTAATTACAATTCTTTTCATACTAATGCCTCCAAGTGTTTTTCTTTATTTTAACGCGTATTTATCCTATTACAAGTTGTAGTTTATCCTAGTATAATTTATACTACGATTTAGAAAGGAGTTTGAATATGAAACCAGAGACCCGACTTCAAGCACTATCAGAGTTTTTAAAAACACAGCGTTCTAAACTTAGTCCGCAAATGGTTGGCCTTCCACTAGGTACTCGTAGAAGAACTCCAGGGCTACGAAGAGAAGAAGTTGCTCAAATCGCTGGAGTGAGTACTACTTGGTATACGTGGCTAGAACAAGGACGAGATATAAAGGTCTCTACTTCTGTATTAGACGCCATTTCAGATGCTTTGCAATTAAATAAAGATGAACGCAATTATTTTTATGCACTTGCCCTACCAGAAGTGGAAAAGCGTTCATATTCAGGTGAAGAGGAAACGATTATTAGTCCAGCGCTAAAAAAAATAGTCCAAGAACTACGATATTGCCCAATCATTATTTCAGATCGAAGATGCCATATTGTTGGATGGAATCAAGCAGCGGCCCACGTTTTCCTAGATTTTTCTCAAATTGAACCAGAAAAACGCAATCTTATTGAGCTCCTTTTTTCTAGAAAAGAGTTTAAAACTTTAGCAGTGAATTGGGTGCATTTTGTAAAAGGATTTTTATCAATTTTCCGTACATATTACGGTCAATATGTAGGAGATCGCTGGTATACATCATTTATTAGTGAAATGGAGGAAAACTATCCTGAGTTTCATGAGCTATGGAATGAAAGCGAAGTAAGTTCTGCACCTGAAGTATTAATTGAATTTAGACATGCAAAAACAGGGAAAATGCAATTTAATTTAACTTCATTACAAGTGCAAGGAAATGTTGATCTAAGATGCAGTGTCTATACACCTGTTGAAAATACGAACACAGAATCGAAGCTTATAAAATTAATTGGTAATGAATGAATATAGCTATTTTATTATTCAAGTAAATGGGTTTGTTAAAGAAGGATATTTTCTAGTTTAAGCGAATTAGAATTTCAAACAAACCTTATACAAATACAAGTATGGAAATAACAAGAACTAGGAGGGATGAATATGAAAATTAATCGAATAGATCATGTGAGTATAAACGTAAATGACCTTTCAGGGGCCAAAGCGTTTTTTCTAGATTTAGGTCTTGAAGTGCACGCGGAATGGGAATTGGAAGGAGAACAGCTTGACAGAATAGTTGGGCTTAAAGATGTTAAAACGGCATGTGTAGGATTGGGCATGCCAGGTGGGCAGACATGGATCGAGCTAGTCAAATTTGTTACACCATCAGATGAAAGTGACCATCAGCAACCTTTTGCAAATACGCTGGGTATACGACATATTTGCTTTGCTGTTGAAGACCTTGAAGCTATAATTGCAAAATTAAAAGATAAGGGCACGGAAATCTTTAGTGAGATCGAGCAATATGAAGAAAGCTATAAGTTATGCTATGTTCGTGGTCCAGAGGGAATTATTTTAGAGTTGGCGGAGAAACTCGGTTAAATATTGAAAGTTTAACAAGATAAAAAAAGAAAGCTTGGCAGCACCAAACTTTCTTTTTTAAATTTTACATTAATATGCTTTCATTTGATCTGGAGTTCCGTACTCTGCTTTTCGACGAAGTACAACAACTCCTCTTTCAGTTTTACCATTAAAATCAGCAAGTCCTTTTTGGCCGATTTCTTTTTCAACTTTTGGATAGAAATCTTTCTTAAATTCTTTTTTAGCATCATTTAAGTTAATATACCTAGTCATAAAGTAGCACCTCCAAAAAGTTCGTTGATTGTTTTCATTAATCTTTTGTTTCTTCCTAGAAGGAAGTCTTTTTCGTCTTCAGTTAAATCAATTGCATCATACTCTTCACTTGAAAAAGTGACAGTTAGTACCATACTATTTTCAATAGGATAGCATATTAAGTATGCATTGTAAAATTCACTTTTTTTAATGAAAATAATTTCGCTATTTAAATAACTATCTATTACAAATATTCGATTATCATCAATCCCTTTATTCACATTAAAATGATAAAAATCAATACTAGATTTCTTACCAGCAACATGTTTTAACCCATCAGTTCCTTCTAATTTCCATACACCTACATCAATAATCTCATACCCTTCAGGTACGCTATGAGCTCTTTTTAAATTCTCCGATAAAAAACTCGCCACTTTTGATCGGTCTGATTTCAAAAGTTCTAATGTTAGTAATGTGCTAAACTTAGCTACAACTTCACTTTCTTTTTTTTGTACTATTAAATCATCAATTTTGTTTTGAAGATTAGGAAGTAGCCCTTTTTCCCTAATTTTTCGCTTTATTTTTATACAAGCTCCGGCCACTTCCTGAACAATGTCACCATCATCACGTATGTCATATTTTAATGGATTAAGTCCCGTCAAATCCGAAAGTAAGTGATAGTCCAATGGTTCTATAGAGTTTTTATGTACAATACCTTTTGTATCGTTTGGTATTATATAAAAAACTCGTCCTCTTTTTAAACGGCCCCAAAATAATCCCATTTCAAATAGTGTATTGTCTCTTGTCGCCAAATATTTCTCTTTACGGATTTCTATAACATCGTCAGGAGTAAATATGAAAACTGCAAAGTCATTTGTATTAAGCTGTTTTTCTAAATCATTCATTGTATACTCTAGTTCTTCAAAAGCATTCATCCACATTGTAACTTCAGCTTCTCTTTTAAGTCCTTCAAATACAGCTTCAACATAATGTATCGCTTCGGCTGATGACCCTATAAACAATCTTGGTTTCCTCACCATAAATTAAAAATCCTCCACATTACATTAACTAAAAAATACAAAATAAAAAGGCTAGCAAACGAATGACCAACCTATTTTTGCTTAATTTTACCAAATTCAATTATAAAACGTCTATATTATTCGGAAAATTTAATCAAAACCTCCAACATTTATTTTCCTTTAAAAAAGTAAATTTATATATAGGAATTAAAGCAAACAAAAAAATCCTGTTACCCTTAAAAAGGGTGAAACAGGATTTTTCTGCATCGATCGAAACCTTTATTATTTAACGATCGAATATTGTGTAACTTTAAATGAATCAACATTTATTAATTTGTTTGTTGCAGCACGAGATTTTGTTCCAGTAGCAACAATTTTAATCGTATGTGTTTTATTTGATAGACTTTGAGTATTAAAAACATTTACTTTATATTTGCGGCTTGATGAGTAAAGATCAATTTGTTTTACTTTTTTACCGTCAATAAAGATGTCAGCTTTACCCATATTTTTATCTTTTAAAGCATATACTGTAACTCCTGTTCCAGTGAAATTGTATTGTAGAGATCCTTTAGATCCTTTTGTTTCATTAATCGTTCCACCAGAAGCATTTGTATATTTTAGTTTATTCCAAGTACCAGAATATTTAACATTTTTATCTGTGTTTTCTACTGATTTCGTTGTTTGAACCTTAACAGAAATACTATATTGACCTGAGCCTTTTAATGCTGAAGGAACGATATAATATATTCCATCCTTAGTTGGTTTAAATACAATTTTTTCAGTAGAAGCTGAACCAGTTGATGTTTTTAGAGCTTTTTTACCATAAATTGTTGTTGTACCAATACCGAATAAAGAAAGATTAAAGTTCGTGTTAGTAGGACCAGTTAAAGCAATTTCATATGTTTTGCCTTTTTCTAGTTTTTTAGACCACACGTCGTTTAAGTCTTTTGCATCCTTGTTCAATGTTCCTTTTGCTGTACCTTTTAATTCTAGACTTCCTATAATATCATCATCGTAAACATAAGTTATTGCAGATGAAAAAGGTGATTCTGTGTTATCAGGTGTGTTAATTACTACTACATAGTTATAAGAATGTTTTGGTTTTGCAGTCGTATCCACATAAGATGTTGTAGTAATTGGTGTTTTATTTAATTGTACATAATTAGGTTCTGTAGATTCTTTACGGTAGATGCTATATGATTTAGCTAATTTTGTAGCGTTCCATGATATAACTGGATTTTTCTTTGAAGTATCATAAGATGACTTTAATGAAACAGGGTTACTTTTAACAATAAATTTATTAAAATTTATCCCTGAAGCAGATTTTCTAGCAGCTGGGTCACTTTTACCAGTCCAAACAATTTTAATTGAGTGAGTACCGTAATTCGTAAAATCATATTTCAATAGACTTTGATTAGACTTTAATGTACTCGAATAAAGTGAAGGTGAAGCAACCTTTTTACCGTCAATATAAACATCAGCAATACCTTGAGATGAATCTTTGAAGCCTTGCCATTCAACGCTATATCCTACAAATGAAAAACTAGCATCACCAACTGAATTAATCATTGCAGCCATTTCGTTTGGTTTTTTTGAATTAAATGAAGGCATCCATCCTCCATTGTAAGTGATTGCACTAGATTCAACACCATACGTTCCACCGAAATTACCAGTATAAAGCTTATATTTTCCTGAACCGCTGTAGTCGTACACATTCACGAAGTAAATACCTGTTTCAGGTGCTACAAAGTTAATTGTTTCATTCGATGTTTTTTGATTTTCTGAGTAAGCAACCATTCCATTTTTATTATTTACAGTAGGTGTTTTTTCACCATACACATACAAATCGAAATCGCTTCCTGCTTGACCATTTAAAGTGAAATTAATACCTTGTCCTTCTTTTAATGCTACTGCATATACATCATTTTTATCAGTTTTTGAATTTAAACTACCATTTAATACACTTTTATCTAAAGGAACTCCTGGAGTTTCATTATCATCAAATTTATCTAGATCTGATGTTCTTACAAGGTTTTCCGTACCAACAAGCCCTTTTAAAGAATCAAGTTTCTTACCTTTTGCACTAGTGTATAACTTAAGCATCTCTGGAGCCATGTTTGGATTTAATCCTAATAAAATAGCAGCTGAGCCAGTTGTATGAGGAGTTGCCATTGATGTCCCGCTATAATAATCATATGCTTGTGTATAATCTGAAACATATTTTGAATTGACGATTGTTTTTGGATCATTTGATTGTACAAAATCAGCCATATAGTACGGGAAATCAAATTTATTTACATCAAATTTTGTATCTTTATAGATTCCATCAGTTAAACCTTCTACATTCAAACTAGGTCCCATATCAGAGTATACATTTAAATGTAACATATCTTTTACTAGAGAAGATTTCTCTTGCCCTGATAATGAGTTAACACCAGATAATAATAATTTACCGCCATTAGTTAAATAACCTTTTAACAGATCAGTATCTGTTTTTGTTAAAGTAGTACCTTCATCAGACATAAATCCGACAGCATTTCCTGTAAACCAAACTACAGCATCATACGATGATAAGTCGTTTGCGCTCATATAATCAGAAATTGACTCATCAGAGTTAATTGAAACTGTTTTTACAGATTTGTATTTTGATAATAAAGTTTGATAGGTTTGTAAATAGTTTTGAAAGATTTTTGAAAGCTCTGGGTCATCTGAAAAGTATTGACTCATATCATTTTCATCATCTTGTACAAGTAATATTTTCTTATTCGTATCAGTATCCGATAAATCTAAATAATTTAAGGCTTTGTCAAATGCATCTTGTCTTTGTGAATCAGATATTTTTTCATACCCAATACCATCAAAAATTGCTTTATAATTATCTCCAGTAATTTGAGCTGATGCTCCTGCTTGATTTATTTTCAATGCTTTTGTAAGTTCATCAAGTGGATATTTAGGAACTGAACTTAAAATATCAACACCAGGTGCAGCTACATCAACTGAATCAGCGCCATAATTCGAAAAATCTGCTAATTTGCCTTTGTTATCAACTGCAGCTACTGATAAAATATTTGAACTTTCAAATCCTGCAGGATATGCTCCACCTTCTTCGACATCCATTCCGTCATTACCAGAGGCAGCTACGAATAAACTATTAGAATTCTCAATTGCTTCTTGAAGTAATGGATCGTAATCATAACCAGTCCAACTGTTATTCGTAATTTTCACACCCATATTTTTTGCATATTCAATTGCTTCGATCGCATCAGCGGATGAACCACCAAAAGGACCAATGAATTTTAAAGGTAATATTTTTACGTTTGGAGCAACACCGACTACACCTTTGTTATCATCTGTACTTGCTCCTTCTAATGCAGCAGCAATTGTTCCGGATACATGTGTACCATGCTCGTCTCCATCAAGTGCATCATATACAGTGTTATCATCGTTATAAAAATCCCAACCATGAACGTCATCTATATATCCGTTATGGTCATCGTCTATCCCATTATTAGGAATTTCCTTTTTATTTGTCCAAATTTTACCAGCTAAATCCGGATGGTTTATATCTACACCTGTATCGATAACACCAACAACAACTTCAGATAGCTTTGCACTATATTTCTTCCAGCCTTCTGGTGCATCTACGTCCATATGTTCTACACCAGTGCTTCCATTTATTGTTTGACCTTTATTGTCAAGGCCCCATAATTGATCATAATAGTTTGGAGCACTATTTATGTCAGAAGCAAAATATTTATAGTTAGGTTGGACAGATTCTACGTTCTGATCCTTTTTTAGTTTAGTTATGTATTCACTCGTACTTTCGCCAGATGGTATTTTAACTACTTCTGCATTTAAAGACTTGAATTTCTTTGATGATTTTAATGAATATTTTTTCTGAAATGACGAGATTGCAGCCGTAGTCACATGCTTTTTATATTTAACAATTACTTCGCCTGTTTGGTAATTATGATTGATTTGAGATTGGTTATTTTTTAACTTTTCTCTTAATTTTGATTCGATTGCAGATTCAGACTTTTTAGCATGTACTACTTTATTGCTCGCGCTCGTTACTTCCTTCATTTGACTTTTTCTAAGACTTTTCCCAGAGTTTACCTGATTCGCCACTACCGAATTTGAACCCGTTAGTGAAGAAGCCTGAACAGTTCCAGCATAAATACTAGAAAATAACAGCATAGTCGAAACAGGTAAAGCTAAATAATTTTTTTTCTTCATTGTTGCGCCCCTTTTACTTATTTAATAGTAAATAAACTTAACCAATTCTTTGAAAGTTTAAGGTTTGATTATATTTATCTATGAAATTAATTCGAATAAATTTCATTTTTTTATATCAACCTCTTAAACTATCATATCATTTACCCCCTTTCCTTTGGAATTATTTTCTAGTGAACATTTGTAAATCCTTTTAAATCCGCCAAAAATAGAACTTTTGAATTTGAAATTTTATATTTCTGGAAATTTTTCATACGGAAATACCTACCGTTTTGAAATCAAAATAGGAATAAAGAACTACTAAAAAACCATCAAAAATGGAATGCTTTTATTGCAGTACTTTAATTTCTAATTAATATAAGTAAAAGTGGAGCGTTTAAAGTCACAATTTTTTTTAGTACGAAACATTTTTCCATAGATTCTTCTATTAAATATGTATTTTTTTAGTAAATAAAAAGAGCCTCCGAAAAAATCGGAGACTCCTACTTCTAATATTGATCACTAAACAATTTTTGGTCCAAGATTGAATGAAAAAACATTTCAAGTTCTGAGATGTCTTCTGTTGCAATGCCAAGTTTTTGATCCCAATGTTCTGGGCGGTCAATATCTTCTCTACAAAGTAAGACCATTCTTCCACTTTGGATCGAGATTACCATTGCTTTCCCGAGAAATTTTTCTGAAAAGATAACTGCAAAGTCGTAGCGATGGCTACCTGCAGCGATACAATAATAATGAATATTTTGGTTTTCATGTTCTTCTGATAAAATATAGAAATTCATCCCTACCACTCCTCTTTTTTCACTATAATTTTACTCTGGACATCCTACAAAAAAATAAATTATCGAAATTAGAAAAGAGAGTAAAAAAACTGCCTTTCTTACTAATTAGATAATAATTGCCAAAATCCCTTTATTTTTATTGTTAAAATTTTGTAATATCTGGAAATATTGTCGTAAACTCTCGAAACACTACAATAAAATGATTTGTTAAATTCTTGTTTTTTTAATTGTATACAGATAGAAAGTGTAACAATTTATGGGCTCTTTATTTTAGATTTATAGAAAATAATTACAAGAATGAGGAACTGAAATAAAGGTGGAAGTGCAAATTAGAGCGTTTCTTTTAGTTAGTATATTCCATCAAAAAAAACGGCTAATTATTTAAAATCAGCCGTTTCTTGAAATCAAATTATTTAATGTCCGATCAATAAATTTCTTCTTACATTTTCATCGATTTGTTTTGTTAAGATATTTGGGCCTTCTCTTTGTAAAACTTTCAAGAAAGTGTCAGCAATATCTGAATCAAATTGTAAGTTTTTATTGATCGTTATTTCATTTATTACCGAGTCAAAGTTTAGCTTATTTCGATAAACTCGATTTGATGTCATTGCATCGAATGTATCAGCAATTGCTGTGATTTTGGCAACGATTGGAATTTCTTCCCCACTAAGGCCGAATGGATAGCCTTTCCCATCAACTCGCTCATGGTGATACAATACCATATCTAATACTCCATTTTCGATAAAAGAAGTAATGTGGGCCATTGTTTTGTAACCGATTATTGGATGATCTTTAATTACCTCAAATTCTTCTTTTGTTAAACGACCGTTTTTAAATAAAATATGTTCTGGAATACCAATCTTACCAATATCGTGAAGCAAACCTCCAATATATAATGCTCGGCACTGCTTTACTGTAAAATTCATTTCCGTAGCAATTAAAAGAGAATATCTTGCTACATTTTCAGAATGATTTCTTGTATATGGATCTTTTGATTCAAGCGTTTTAGCTAAAGAGATAATCACATCTAACTTTTTTTTATTTGTTTTCAAATAGTTTTTTACGAGTTCAACAGATAAAAGTGTTCCAATTGAAAACACAAAGAACAAAATAATAAAATTTTGTACATTTAAGATTGAGTCTGTAAAATACAATCGAACAAATATGATAACAGTTAAATTAAGAAACAAAAAAGATTTAGGCTTATTCCAAAATCCTAGACCTAAAAGAATCGACTCAACATGGTAAAGTGGATATAATTCTATGTCAGTTAATCCATATACAAAATAATTTAGCAAAGGTACTAAAATTAAACTTACAAAATATACATACCGAAAAAGGAAAGTATTATCTAATGATATTTTAAATTTACTACCCATACTACTGCTTGTTTGATTCAAATTATATTTCTTCATTTCGAAAAAATCCTTTATATGCAATATTTAAAATTCGAATCTCTCTATTATTATTTGTTTTCTTCTACAAGATTTTTATCAATTAAACGTATTTAAAAACAACAATTTTAAGTATTTGTTCAACAAAAAAAGATAAACAGCTAAACTGTCTATCTTTTAAAAGTATTTTTAACTATGTGCGATCTTTTCCGCAAACTCTTCCTCTAAAATTGCCAAGCAAACATGGTCATACCACTGATCTCTAATTTTTAAATTTTTTCGATAGTAACCTTCTTTCACAAATCCAACTTTTTCAAGTACTCGTAAAGAAGCTAAGTTTTCTGGATTAACTTCTGAAGTTACACGGTGAAATTTCAATTCTTCAAAAGCGATTTTTAGAGCCGCGTTTAAAGCTTTTGTCATATATCCTTGACCATTAAATTTTTCTCCAATTTGATAGCCTACCATACAACTTTGTTTAGGACCTCTTGTAACAAATATAAACTGAACTTCTCCTATTAAAGTAGTAGCATCATCATCTTTTACATAAATGGCAAAATCGTACCGAGCATCTTCCGCACTTTTTTCCATAAACTCTTTGATCGTATTTAATTGTCCTTCTACTGTATAGAAGTCGTCTTTTCTTAACGTAGGCGACCATTTTTCAAAATGATCTTTATTTTCTTGATGAAGCTCAAGCTTTGCTTCTGCATCTTCAAATGTATATGGTCTTACAATAACCTCTTTCAAACTAACTCCCCCAATATAATCTTTTCTCTTTATAAAAAGCTTTTTCCAATCAGTTTCAAATCCTTTTACTTTTAAAAAAAGAAATAAAGAAACGCATGAATACATGATACTAGCGGAAAATTCTTAATAATTAAATTATACTATAAAAATATACAAAAGTACGAAATTGAGCGCTCATTTTATAAAATCCAATCATTTGCTGATCTAAATCAATACTCTCTGTTTTTGTGAAGAACACCGACAATAATTCCAAACTTGTTTATAGAGATTATTAGATTCTTATTCATACTAACAATTTCGTATATTTCTTAATCTTTAACCTCAAATTAATAAGGGGTGATTAGATGGAAATTAAACCATTATTAGAAGTTGAAAAATTGGCCTTAAAGAAATTAAAAATATTTGAACAAAGTCATTTACGCTATGTATTAAGAAGTATGCTAGCAAGTATGTTTATAGGCTTTGGTGTAATGGTAGCATTTAAAACAGGTAATGGGTTTTTCTTAGCAAATTCCCCTGTTGCTTATCCAATTGCAGCATTGACCTTTGGTTCTGCAATAGTTTTGATTTGGTACGGTGGAGGAGATCTATTCACTGGAAATACGTTTTATTATACGTATACTGCATTACGGGATAAAATGAAGTGGCCCAAAGTTTTTGAACTTCTAATATACAGTTATATAGGAAACGTTTTAGGTGCCTGTTTATTTGCATTTATCATTTATACTACTGGACTATTTGACGCACCTGACTCAAGCGCGTTTCTACTATCAGTTGTTGAACATAAAATTGATAATTCCATTTTTCATTTGTTTGCTAGAGGGATCTTATGTAATTGGCTTGTGTGCCTTGCTTTTTTTATCCCTATGGCTTTTGGAGAGACAGAAAATGGAACAAAAATTACAGCTATGATGTTATTCGTATTTTGCTTCTTTATGTCTGGTTATGAGCATAGCATTGCAAATATGTGTTCTTTTGCGATTGCACTTGTAATTCATCATCCTAATACGATTTCATTTACAGGAATTCTTCATAATCTAATTCCAGTTACAATTGGAAATCTTATAGGTGGAGAATTTATGATGGCGGTTATGTATTTTTACGCGAACAAACCATTTTTTAATGAATTAGATTCAAAATAAGATTGTTCATTAAATAATATTTTTATTTAAGCCTATAGTCTTCTAACTAATTAAAAAGGATTTTGAAACGAATTCGATCCGTTTCAAAATCCTTTTTGTTCGTAAATTCATTCAAGGCATAATTTATCCTTTTATAAACGATACCTTATACAAAACTGGTATTGCTGCTGAAATAAGAATGACCCCCATTATAGCAGGTGCGGCATGACCAAGCGAGACATAGATTTGACCTCCAATGATTGGACCAATTATTCTCGCTAGTGATTGAATTGATTGGCTACCTCCTTGAATTCTTCCTTGTTCACTTGAGTCGACAGATTTGGAGAGCATTCCATTAAATGAAGGACCAAAGATCGAATCTCCAAAACTAAAGATAACCATTCCAATGATAAATAGAGGATAAAATGTAAATATAGCTGCAGCTGCAAAAAGAATATAGCCTAAAACTTCCGAAACCATTCCAAGAATTGTTATTTGTACATCATTAAACTTCCTTAACAGTTTAGGTATTATAAATCCTTGTGAAATAATGTCTTGCACACCCATAATCGAAAACATAAGTCCGATAGCTGCAGGCTCCCAATTGAAAGTATCCATTGAGAATTGTGAAAATACTGACTGCAATGATCCGTTAGGTATCCAAAGTAAAAATGCTGAAACAAGAAGTCTACTTAAATTTTTTATAGAAAGTACGTTAACAAGTTGTGTAAAAGGATTCAACCTTTCAAATGTAATCTTTTTCAGTCTATTCTTCTTTTTTAGACTCTCAGGCATATAAAAGTATCCAAAGACAAAATTTAATAAAGTAATAACTGCACCAAAATACATCGGTACTGAATAGCCAAACTTGGCAAGTAATCCACCTAATGTTGGCCCAATAGCAACCCCCACTCCTGAAACTGCACTGACCCACCCAAAATATTTAGTGCGTTGTTCTCGTGGTGTAATATCTGCAAAATAGGCAAAAATCGTGCTTATGCTTCCACCTGTTATTCCTTCTATTATGCGTCCAGCAAATAGTACCCAAAGTGCTCCTCCAATACCAAAAACAAAGTATCCAATAGCTGAACCTAAAAGGCATACTAAAAGTAATGGACGACGACCATATCTGTCGCTTAACGCTCCAAGTCCTGGTGCTCCAAAAAACACGCAGATTGCATAAACAGAAGTTAGCATCGTAACAAAAATAGCTTGATCTTCTGGATTACTAACATATGGTTTTATTAAGAATGGGACGACGGGTGCAATAATGCTGAACCCTAATCCGCATAGAAATACTGACATGAGTCCGAATAGTAGCGCTTTTTTATCTATTGATTGTTTTATTTTCATTTCATCGAGTGATTTAGATTTGAACATCAAGTTCTCCCTTCAAGAATCGCATTTTAGTTTCCTTGGAAACATATTTATCATATCGCCATTTTGTTTCCTCGTCAACAAAAAATCGAAATAAAAAAACAGCCTTTTCAATTAAGCTGGCTGCCTTTGTTTCCATTATTTTATTGCTACTTTACTTTATTCTGACTTAAGTTCTATACCTTGTTTCTTTATTTCCGTATCCAAATGTACATTATATTTTTCTATAAAATGAAGCATGCTATCATATTGTTCCTCGGTTACTTGTTCAAATACAACTTTATCTCGTTCACGAAATTCTTGATGTAGTTCAGCATGGACTTTGTCAATTTCTTTACCTTGCTCTGTAAGCCTAAAATAGATTTCTTTTTTATTATCCGGCTTTTGGTAGCTTTCAATTAGTCCTTTTTGCATCAGTTTTTTAGTAATTTTTGTTATGGCTCCTCTTGTCATATATAAAGACTCCGCAAGTTTTGTTACATTAGGATCAACAATTCTACCAATTGATTCGATGCAATGTACTTCTGAAGATTTATGACCATTCAGACCGACTTCCATCTTAACCTTATTAAGCCAAGACATTTTGTTATATAGTTCCCTGAAACCCATTAAAACCTGCTCTTCTTTGTTCATAGCCAGTCCGCTCACCACCCGTCTGTTCTTTACCTATATTATAGTAAATATTGTATAGATTTCAAAAATCTATTTGTTTAGAAGTGAATTATTATACAAATGAACGCTATTTTTTCCAAACAACAAAAAAACGACAAGCAGGGCAAGTATGAATATACTTGCCCCGTGTAAAAAAAAATTATCTACTTTTTAATTAATAAGCTCTTTCATATGGCTTAGGAGTAAGAGGTTTTCCGTCAAGTACTATTGAAGCATTGTTTGCCCAATAAGGATTACTTAACATTCCACGACCTACAGCAATTAAATCAGCTTCTTGATTACCAAGAACAGTTTCTGCAACGTTAACATCATCTAATTTTCCGACTGCAATGACAGGAACATTAACTTCTTGTTTTATATGTTCAGCTAATTTAACTTGGTAACCAGGATGCGAACCAGGTCTTCCTCCAGAACCAATTGGACCTTCACCACCAGAAGAAATATGGAAAATATCCACACCAGCATCACGGAATGCCTTAGCCATTTCAGTTGAATAATCGAGATCATAGCCTCCATCTACATATTCTACTGCAGATATTCGCATAATCAGTGGCATATCTTCTGGCATTACGCTTTTAGCAGCTTTGATGACTTCTTTCCCAAATAAAAACTTATCTTGACCGTATTCATCTGATCTATGGTTTGTATATGCAGAAGCAAATTGGTGAATTAAATAGCCATGTGCTCCGTGAAGTTCAATTGTATCCACACCAGCAAGTACTGCACGCTCTACACCTTTTTTGAACTTTTCGACCATTTCTTTAACTTCATTAGTCGTTAACTCATGTGGAGTTTTTGAATTCTCATTAAAAGCGATTGGTGATGATGATACTGGATTTGGCGCATCCTCAGCTTTACGGCCCGCATGAGCAATCTGAATCGCTACTTTTGCACCATATTTATGACACTCATCAATAATTCGCTTAAAGGCAGAAGTATGCTCATCGCTCCAAATGCCTAAGCAATAATCTGTAATACGACCTCGGTCTTCAACATTTGTCATTTCAATAATAATTAAACCCGTACCACCAATTGCACGGCTAGTATAATGAACAAAATGCCAATCAGTTGGAATTCCATCCTTCAAGTGAACTGAATATTGACACATAGGCGGCATTACAACTCTATTTTTTAATTCTAATCCTTTGTATTTAAACGGTTTGAATAAATTTGACATAGTCAACTTCCCTTCATAAACATTCTAAAAAGTATACTCTCCCATAATATCCCACTCTTGCATAAAGTACTAATTAATTGCTTAGTAGTGATCGCTAGTAAAATTTCCAGTTTAATCCCTCAATAAGCCCATAAATAAAAAAAGTAGAAAGCATTTGCCTTCTACTTTTTATTATGAAGTAATTATCCCACATTTTTTTATTTCAATACTTCCAAATCGTTTTATATGCTTGCTTCCATGAAATGAAAGTTACAATAATTAATACTAGTAAGTATATAAATACACCAAATGGAATAAACGTTACGCCATAATGAATTAGAGCTAAAATCCCACCAATTATCATTGCAATAAAGATTTTAATTCCAGAATTTGCTTGTGCATCATCAAACGATTCAGAAAATGGCAATGTTCCTTTAAGATAATTTGAACAGATCACTGTATATAATATTGAACTGACAAATACAACCAAAATATGCGGAATGATTTTAATGCCAAAAATACCAATAAATATTAAACTTAAAACAATATATACAGGGAAATATAGATTCGCAATAAATGCTTTTAACGTTGCGCTATATAATGGTGCAAGATTTGATACTGGTGCAGTTTTATAAATCCATGCTCCTTTATATTTACCAGAATACTTTAACATTGCGATTGCATTAGGAATAATTAAACAAGACATATAGATTGTTAAATAACTTTTACCTGATGCCAGATGATGATATGAAGACAATTGTAATTGATTAAATAAAAAAACGAACGGTAGAACAATTGATAATCCTAAGGATGGATAAACTTTTAAACGGAATTCCCTTTCATTTCGCATCATTAGATCTGCAAATCTAAAGAACACCTTCTCTTCACTACTACTACAAATTACGCTAGATAGCCAATTTTTCCATTTGCTTTCCTTTTTTTTGACGATCCCACTATTATTTGTTAATTTTTGAAGATTTTTTTCAAACGAAGGCATCATTGCGTTATACACTCCGATTGCAATAATAGGAATTATGATTGCCAAAAAGGAAAAACATGTAAGATAGATACTCGAGTGACGATTTAAAATTAGCTCAAAGGGAGCCCCAAACCAAATAGGTGGGATTAGAAATTGCCACCAACTTGGAGAAAATTTTATATCTAAATTAACTAAGCTAAAAGCTCGACCAACGAGCTGATACCCAACTAATATTGAGATTGATAGGCCAATTTGAACGTAATTAATTATATCCTTTAGTTTTTCACCATCAAAAAATCGTAATATAAAATAATAAATAATCGAGGTTAAGACGACAATAAATAAATTGAGAAGAATAAGTTCAAAAATTGCCATTATTAAAAACAAAAATCCATGCTTAAATGTACCAACAACTATTGGCAAAGCAGTTAGGGATGCGGTTATTAATAACAGATAGATTGATATATGTACAGTTTTTGCGGCGGTAACTGTCTTTTTTGCAATCGGTTTCGTATGAAGAATCCCTTTATCTTTAATATCTAGTAAAACATTCGAAAAGTCGGAAATCATCGATGTCATCACGAGAAACATAACGACTCCGAAAAAAGCACTCATACTAAAGATGTAACTTTTTCCAAAAATCACTAAAGGAATGAGCATAAGACTTAGTAACACATACATTCCTAAGGATTTTATTATGCCATTATCTTCATCCTTATGTTTTTTCTTGTTGTTTTGATTAAAAATTGTCGGTGTCCTACGGCTATCCATTGTTAATTTAACAACTAAAATTTTCCGCATGATTGGAAACTCGATACCAAATAATTCAAATATAGGCCGGAATAAATCTAAGATTTTTAACATTGGGAAGTCTTTCACTTTTTACCCCCCTTTTACGATGGAAACAAATTCCTCAGCTAATGCTTGGTGCTCATTGAATCCTGTGAGCTGATTAAAAATTTGTTCCAACGATCCTTCTACATTTTGTTCCTTTAATTCTTTAAAACTACCATCTGCTACAATTTTACCGTCATTGATTAGTATAATTCGGTTACTAATCTTCTCAACAACATCCATTATATGTGAAGAGTAAAAAATAGTTTTTCCATTAGCTGCTAGAATATCTAGTATTTCTTTAAATACCATTACGCTATTTGCATCAAGTCCACTGAGTGGCTCATCTAAAAACAATAGGTCTGGATTATGGATTAAACTAGAAATAATCAGGACTTTTTGCCTCATTCCTTTTGAAAAAGAAGCAATTCGTGATAAATAAACTTCCTCCAACCCAAAGACCTTCATTAGTTTTGCAGCCTTTTCATCCGCCTCATTAAATTCCATTCCATACAACTCACCAATAAAAGTTAAATACTCTCTAGCCGTAAGATTATCATATAGCTCGGCAATTTCAGGTACATAGCCAATCTTCTTTTTATATTCCACACTTTGAACAGTGACCTCTTCGCCAAAAATTTCTACTCTACCAGAATAGTCCCCTTCTAGCCCCAATAATATTTTAATAGTCGTACTCTTACCAGCTCCATTCGGTCCTATATAGCCGATAATTTGTCCACGATTTACGGTTAAATCAATCCCTTTTAAAACTGATTTTGCTCCATAATCCTTTCTCAAATCCCTTAAACATAATACAACTTCTTCATTTGCTTCGATGATCGTCACCCACTTTTTTAGTTATTACCTTAATATTAATAGACTAATATTCAAGTTGAAATGAGTAAGAAATACCATATTTTAGGTTTTATATGGAAAATTATGTAAGGACTATGAACCGGAGTTTAATTTTAAAAAGTATAAATCTAAGGTTTTATCGATTTTCGATTAATTAATTTGGATAGCATTAACTGAACATTATATGGAACCAAATAAGATCCTCCACTTTTATATCCATAAACATATCCGCTGATATACAAACCTATTTATTATCCATTCTTTATATACATCCGAGGTATTCGAATATTACTATTCTTTTTTGCAATTGAAAATATCGTTTATTTTATTGAAAAGTAGCTGATTTTTCTCATTTTTGGTTCGAATCAAATAGAATAAAAGCAAATTTGATTTTTTCCATATGAAATGAAATAAAATAGTATCCATTTAGACTGATATAACTTGCCGGGTTTGGTGATTTTAGATTTTTATTGCGATTCTTCGTTTTTAATTGCGAATCTCCATTTTTAATTGCGATTCTTCGTTTTTATTTGCGATTACCCTTTTTTATTTGCGATTCTCTATTTTTATTTGCGATTCTCCATTTTTATTTGCGAATCTCCATTTTCTTTACAAAAAAAAAGCCCCCTAATGCTTAAGGGGACCCTCATTATATAAACAATTGCAAACTGTTCTAAAGTAAATATTTTCCAATAACGAAAAACTTCGTGTTATTATTCTGATGCACTAATATTCTCAAGAAGCGGAGACTTATTTCCTGAGTAGAATACTAATAAATTGTGGAGTGCACGGGTACAACCTACATAAAGCAGTTTAGCGTTCTGTTTAGTCTCTTCGTAATGCTGATCATCTACGTCGACAAGGAGAACGGCATCAAATTCTAGTCCTTTTGAGAGATAAACTGGTACTACAGAAATACCACCTTCGTATTTTCTCTGTTTAGCATGAATAAAGGTTGATTCTTGCCCTGCGTCTGATAAGGCTTTATGCAATATTGCACACTCATCCTCTGTACGCCCGATAATTGCAATCGTATCCATATTATCTTTTTTCATATGTTCAATTGATTTGATTATTTTATGAATGCGATTTGTTTGATTCACTTCTATTATTTTTACTTTTTCACCACTACGAAATACTGGATTAGCTAGGCTAACAGGTATATTGGCCTTTTTAATAATTTCGTTAGCAAAGTGAATGATTTCCATTGTAGAGCGGTAGCTTCGATTTAATTCGTAATATTTTACTTCTTTCTCTTCAAAAACATCTAAAAATTCATCCCATGTATTGATGCCTTGATATTCGTGGATGGCTTGAGATAAATCCCCCAAAATGGTAAATGAATTTCCGATTGTTAATTGCCTTAATAAGGCTATTTGAAAAGCTGAAAAATCTTGTGCTTCGTCTACAATTACATGATGAAATTTTTGCTTTGACTCAATTCCTAAAAGACGGTTATGTATATAGACAAGTGGTGCTAAATCTTCTTGGTCCATTTCTTTCTTTTTACAACTCAAAGAAGTCGTTTTAATAATATCTTTTGGTATTTCATCTGCTTGTGATGTGTTTGTGAATAGTGTTTTATAGAAAGAAAGTGCAGTATG
Source organism: Bacillus sp. AFS017336 (assembly GCF_002555445.1). NCBI lineage: Bacteria > Bacillati > Bacillota > Bacilli > Caryophanales > Bacillaceae > Bacillus > Bacillus sp. AFS017336. Next base: position 109,148 of record NZ_NUCO01000143.1, on the reverse strand, counting down.
CTTTGGCCATTGCTTCATATAAGTATTTAAATATTGAGTTGCTTTTTTCTTTTTCTCTTTTTTTATGTTCGTCTCTTCAATATACTTTAATTCATTATCAATCCATTGCTTAAGCCTTGCTATAATGCGCTCTCTTCGTTTAGCAAGTGGATAATGCTTGTATTCTATGTTAAACCAATTTTTTAGTGTTTCTTTATCAATCAATTTATTTTTCCATGGTTTAAAATCATTTTCAGGAACAGCTGAGGCTTCGTAATCATCCATGCAACGATCAATAAAATTCATAAAATGGGTTGAGCCTTTCCATTTCCCTGGAGTAGTATCATTGATTTCAAGGCGATCAGCACCAATTGCGAACCACTTTTTTTGATTTTCAGATGAATCCTTAAGTTTTACTTCATAGTCGAGAATAGTTAATGCCCAATCTGAGAAGGTTGTTTGTTGGATCCCTCCTACACCTAACTCTGGCAGTACGTTTGAAATATAATCTAGAAACATATTGTTGGGTGCAAAAATAATCATTTTATCGGCCGTTAATGTTTCGCGGTATTGATAAATCAGAAAAGCAAGTCGATGAAGAGCGACAGTAGTTTTTCCACTTCCTGCAACCCCTTGTATAACTAAAGGTGTATTTTTGGGTGAACGAATAATATCATTTTGTTCAGATTGAATAGTAGAAACAATATCCTTTAAACGATTGTCTTTGTTTTCGCTTAAACGATAAAGTAGAAAATCATCAGTAACTGATAAATCTTGATTTCCTTTAACATATGTATCTACAACGCGTTGGAGATTTTTTTTGCGGATTACGATGTTTCGTTTTAAATAGATTATGCCTTCGATAATACCTTCAGGAGATTCATAATAAGCTGGGTCATCTCCTCCTGTAAACGAATAAAACATACTTGCAATAGGAGCACGCCAATCGATTACCATTGGATTTTCTGTTGCTTGGTCCGATACTCCTACTTTTCCAATATAAACCGGTAATGTTTCCTTTTGCTCTTCTTCAAAATCCATTCTACCAAAATATGGTTCATTTTTAGCTAAACGAAGATTTCTTCGATTGTTTTCTCGAATTCCTTCAAGTACTTGCTCAGTTACGTCACTACCAGTATAAACTGAAATCCCTTCAAGTTTTGTTAACTGCCGCTCCATTTCATCTAAAATTGTGTTTAGGTATTGAAGTTCTTCGTCGAATTGTTGTGTAGACATTTTCAAACCTCCTTATATGTAATTAAATAGCCGAATTTTCAGACGGAAAAATATTGTATCAAAAATTCCATTAGAATGTAAAGAGTTTTTTGAAAATAAAATAATTGAGATAGAAACTGAGTAAATTAATTTATCTAAACATAAGAGCAAAGGTTTTATTTCTAATCAGTTTAATATAAAAAAGATGAAACCTGTAGAATACAGAAATCATCTTCTTTATAAGACTAAACGTTAACTTAATATCTTCTCCAAAGGGAATTTGTAAGCAGATAAAAGCTCCTCTTTTACATAGTTCTAATTTCAACTTCTTCACAAAGAATATTTTCATTGAATACTTACATTGATATCCCTTTATCAACCACAATAACCTTAACTTTAACCTTAATTTTTGATTGTTGAAATGCACCAACCCAATTATCTTCAACTTTTTTCCACTCTGAGTATTTAAATGATCTTGCAAAAAGCCCGAGGCCAATTGGATCCAACTTATCATTTTGAAGGGATTTAACAAAAGTATTTAGTTCTTTTTCTAATTCTTTTTCAATTTCTTTTTTTAACTTTCCTTGCGAATTGTCATTTAACTTAATTGGAGATTCAGTTATTGCTACGGGTAATTTAAGGTTTATATTAAATTCATATTTACCATCTTTATATTTCTTTTTTACATTTCTTTTAATATCCATTATATAAAAACTTATTTTTTCTTTAGATATAGTATTTTCATTTTTTTTGTGTTGTTTCGCTTTTAACCACATAGATATTTGTCCTTCTGTATTAGCTCGTAAGATTTTTAATAGTAGTGTTTCCTTTAATGATAGAGTCCTACGATATTGGTTTTGTTTGTTTAATAATGTTGTTCCACTGATTTCCAAAACATCATCTTTTAAAGTTAATTCAGGTGCAAATGGTGTGATACCTTTTTCCGAATTCATACTGTAATAATTTCGCAATGATGTTCGCACGGAGACATTTCTAAAATTAGCAGTTTTAATTAATTGCGGAATAAATATTGATAATCTTGGTTTATTCTTCGGACTAAATTCAATTACGTCTGAAACAGGACCATTAACAAATACGATATCAGCATTAAGACGCATCTTTGGATCACGGTAAAATACATCTAAAATAGAAAACCAGTCTTTATAATTAATTATTTTTCTACCAATTAATACAGTTTGTACTTTTCCCCCTGCTGTAATTCCTGTTGCTCTTGAATCTATAAAATCACTAGCCTCTTTTATTGACAAACTTTTCACTTTAAATTGTTCATTTTTTTCATTCGCTTCTTTACTAAAAACAGGGCTTGCCATATAAACATTAACTTCACCTTGCTCGTCTATATCGATTCCATATAAAAGTGCCATTGTAATGTCTTCAATATTAATTTTATCTTTACAGCCAGTTAAACCAATTAATAACATAACAATTAACAAATATATAGCAATCTTTTTCATTTTGTTGTCACCCTAAACTTATCTTTTTTTACTATTCCACCTATCCATAAAAGTAGAGGTAATCCTAAAATAACGATAAGTCCCGTATAAGAAAGGATTTTTAATTGAAAATGAATTAATTTAAAGGACGGAATGAATAGATACGTACAAATGAAGATTATGCTAAAAAAAGTTATAACAAAAAGTGGAAATCTTTTTATTTTATATAACACAAAAAAACCGTCCAATCCTGCCCAAAAATAAGTAACCCATGTTTTTGAAATTACCATAAATAGTAATGATAATAGAATTACATCCATTCGCTCTATAAATTGAAATTCGATAATACTTAACATATCAATAACAGGTGAAAAAACAGATAATATTTCATAAGGACCATAATTCACAAAACTAACTATTGTTACAAATAAATATGTAAACGAACTCATCATATTAGCAATAATTACGCCATTCACTGCTTTTTCTTTTTTATCTAAATATGGATAGATTACGAATATTATTTCAAGTCCTAAAAATGACATTGTCGTTGAAGGAACAGATTTTAAAATAGGCATCCAGCCTTCTTTAATGATAGGAAATAGATTTTTAAAGTTTGGCTCTTTTAATGTTAAAAATAACATAAGTATGAAAAGAATAACGATTGGAAAGATCGTTTCAATATATTTCGCAATTAAATGAATACCACCTGTTATTAATTGATAAGTCGGGATTAGAAATAAGAACAATATAACATAAGCACCAGTATGTTGAAGTAAATATCCTTGAACAAATAATACAGATAACATTAACACTAAATAACCAGCATATAAGAAATAGATTGACAGTAATAATAAACATGCTTTCCCAATTATTTTACCTAAATAAATAGTCATTAGAGACGAAAAATTTTCATGTGGAACTTTTTGGCTTATTTTTATATATAAAATACTAAGTAATGTAGAGATTAAACCTCCAATTAATATTGAAATCCAACCGCTAGTACCTGATTTTCCAGCTAATTCATGAGGTAGAGATACCATTCCAATTCCTATTTGTACTCCAAAAATTGTAAGAACAAATTGGTAGTATGAAATGTTCAATTTGGTGATATTCATTTGATAATCACATCCAATATTCTCTTATCCTTTTTTATGGATTTATTTTGACTTTTTCCAAAGATAGTTTAATGGCATTCGAATAAAAGTATCCTTTAATTGATTAAAAATAATTGGTGATAATGGTGAAGAATACGAGGAATTGAAGCTCTTTAATGATAATCCGTGTACGATTAAGATCATCGTGCTTATAACAAGTCCGAATATGCCAAAGAATGATGCCATCACCATTATAGGAAATCTTAAAATACGTAAACTTGATGCCATTTCATATTTAGGGATGATAAAAGATGAAATAGCAGTCAATGCAACTACTATAACCATAATATTACTTACAATTCCTGCTTGAACTGCAGCTTGACCAATTACAATTCCTCCAACAACTCCTACTGTTGTACTAATTGGTGCAGGTAATCTAATACCAGCTTCTCTTAGCATTTCTAAAGTAATTTCCATAATAATTGCTTCAAATAAAGGGTCAAAAGGCACCTGTGCACGTGATTCACCTATTGAAAAAAGTAATTTTAATGGTACAACTTCATAGTTGAATGAAACAATTGCAATATATATTCCTGGTAAATAGAGTGTTATAAGGAATGCAACAATTCTAAGTAGACGATTAAAGGAAGCTACTAAAGTTCTAGAAGAATAATCATCAATACTTGTAAAAAAAGAGATGAACTCCGAAGGTAAAATAATGACTTCAGATGAACGATCTAAAATTAGAACGACTTTTCCTTTTAATATAGCTGAAGCTGCTTCATCTGGTCTTTCAGTCGTTAATATTTGTGGGAATGGTGAGTATTGATTTCTTTCCATTAATTGAGCTAATTGATTTGCATTTAGTACTGAATCTATTTTTATTTCTGAAATTCTATTTTCTACAGATAATAGGATTTTCTCGTCAACTACACCATCTAAATAAGCGATTGACACGATGCTTCTATTCTCACTTCCAATTTCAGTTTGTTTTGTTAGAAAATCTCTATTTTGAATAAATCTGCGGAGCAAGGCAATGTTAGCTTGATACGTTTCAACAAAAGAAATTCTTGAACCTTTCAGCGAATTATCGATATTTGGTGGCATGAATTGCCGATGAGGTGGATTCTCAGTAGAATAAATAAAAGCAGATGAGACCCCATCTAAAAATAAAATACTTTTACCATCTAATACAGATTTTTCGATTTTACCAATTCGAATCGTACTTTCCGTATTATTATTTACGAATATCTCAAAATCTTCCTTTTGCGAAATGATATTATTAATAAATGATTCAATTTTTTGTTCATTTACAAGACCAGATAAATAAATTAAAAGTGCAGGCTTTCCATCAATAATTAGAATTTTTTTTACAAGGTCAGAAGTAGGGAAAATTGATTCTATGATTTCTAAGTTTTCATTAATATTTCCATCAGGATTTATTGTGAAATTATGGATATTATTTTTCTTATTTTTTTCGTTTCTTCCATTTGAACGATCCACTAATCATTTCATCCTTTCGCTAAAAACTTTAGAACTATTTAAGAAATATCACCCTATCATCCTCTAATCAATAAATTATCTCAATTAGTATACTCTTATTTGTTATTTTTCATAATTGTGAGTTTAAATAAATAATAAGTGTAAAGAAATTTAATCTAATCGATTGTGCTTAGCTTTAGATAGGTTAGTTTTTCAATCTCATATAAATAAAAAGGCATGAATCTGATACATTTCCAGATTCATGCCTAAAACGAAAGCCTATCTATTTTTTTATTTGTTAAACATTAACAATTAGTTCTCCAATCTTTATTTTTTCCTTAAATTATTTTCTGAGGAACTTCCCTTTTTATTGGAGAAACTAAAATCTTATTGTTTTTCACGTCATATAAACCTCTAGGAGTTAAGCGAATAAAAGGTAAATGGGTTGCAGAAAAGAATAATAATGTGAAAGCAGGATCGTCATATAGATATCCTTTTTCTTTTAATAATTTAATCATTTTTTTCTCAATTTTAATTAATTTTTCCAATTCTAATTCAGACATGCTTCCTCTTAATGGTAGAGATACTTCGTGAAGAACTTCATTTTCTTCAACTAATACCATTCCACCACCGATTTCTTTCATTCGTTCAAATGCTTTCAACATATCTGACTTTCTTTTACCTAAAATTAAAATATCCCCTGTACCTGAATAAGAACTTGCAAACCCTCCAATATGATGAGCAAATCCTTTAACTAACGTATTTAATCTCCAAGTGCCGTTTCTAGCAACCATTAAAAGGAAGCATTCATCATGTTCGAAGGATAACTCATCAGAATCTAATTCTAGTTTGCTTACATAAGGTTTTGTAATCACATTGTTTACTAAATTAATACCATTTGAGTTTGTAATAGATAAATCTTCTTTATGTAGAGACCAATTTAAATCTAGTTTAGAGAACTGATGTTTTTCCCAGTCGATCGGCAAATAATGATCAAACACTTTTCCGTCTTTTTTAATCCATTGACCCTTTGCTAAAACACTTATAGGTGTTGGGTTTTCTTTACTTTCTAATACATTAATATTAGCAATTCTCCCTGTAGCAATTGAACCGTGTAAATGCTCTAAATTATAATAACGAGCAACATTGTAGCTTGCCATGTTATAAGCTTCAATTAAAGGTATTTCATGACGAATTGCTATTTTTATTAGTTCATCAGTCATTCCATTTTCATAAAAATAAGGATGTGAACCATCGGTAGTGAAGAAAAATCGATCAAACTTTTGGATCCCTAATTCCTTAATTTCTTTTAAAAGAACTTCTAAATCAGGTCGAATTGACGAGTGTCTAAGTGATACAGTATAGCCCTGCATTAAACGCATTACTGCTTCTTCTCCTGTCATTGCTTCATGGTCACAATCTGCACCTAATAACATTAGTTTCGCTAATGTACGTTCTGATGCACCAGGGAAATGTCCTTCGATTTTCTTATTTAGTCTTTTTGTTTCTTGTATCCAGGTAAGCATTTGATCATCACCGTTTAATAGCTTCGGCCACGCAGTTAGCTCTCCACCTTGTAAAACTAATTCATTTTCGAGCCAAGAAATTACATCTTTCGAATTAAAAATCTCATTATTATTCGGAAATTCTGTTTGTCCGTCGAATCGGCACCACCAATACATGCTTGATGGTATGTTTTTAAAATCATTTAATAGTTCAAATGCAGCATTAGTAGGCAATTCTAAGAAAAATTTTAGATTATCATTTATTAAAGTTGTTGTACCAAATTGACCTGCATGTTTTGCTAAAGTTAGTGGATTATAAAGCTGATATGGATGTGAATGAGGTTCTATATAACCCGGAACTAAAAATTGACCTTCACAATTTACTACTTCAATACCTTCTAAGTTCTCCGGAAGATTTTCTCCAACGTATATAATCCGATCTTGATAAATCCAAATATTTCCATGCATCCATTGATTCAAGTATGTATTTAAGTAGGTTGCATTTTTTAAAATGATGTGAGGATTTATTACTTCATCAAGAACATTTACTTGGTCTCTTATTTGTTTATTACTCCATCTATAATTTTCCACCTTTTCACCCCTTAATTTTTAAAATAAAAATTGCACTAAAATCATGTAAATAATCGTGCCTCCCGCTATAGAAAGTAGCATCATTTTCTTCCAAAGATGGAGAAAGGCAACAACTAATACAGCAATAAACTCGGGAATACCATGACTACCAGAAAATACATTTACATTTTTAAAGCAATATACAACTAAAAGCCCAATTACAGCAGGTGGAAGGGCTTTACCTAAATACTGAACATACTTTGGTGTAGGCTTACCTGCTGGAAAAATGATAAATGGAAGATATCTTGTAAGTATTGTACCTAAAACAACCATTGATATGGTAATAATTTGCTGTGTTACATTCATCGTCATACTGAAACCTCCTCAACTTTCTCAGGTGGTTTTCTAAGTACACTGAGAGTCACAAGAATTGTAAGCATCGCAGGAATAATAAAATTATTTCCTCCAAAAATTATTAAACAAATAGTTGAAAGTCCAACTCCAACTATTGCACTCATATGTTTAGTCTCCTTCTTCCACTGCTCAATGAAAATGACAACAAAAAGAGCAGTCATTACGAATACAAGTCCTTTAGTATTGAATTTTACAAGTGAACCAAAAATCCCTCCAATTGATGCTCCGATAACCCAATACACATGATTAAGAAATGTAACAAAAAACATAAACCAGCTCTTATCCACATTATTTGGTATATCAGCAGTATAGTTGATCGAAAAAGACTCATCGCATAGTCCGAAAATTAAATAAAACTTTTTCTTTCCGCTATCTTTATATTTATCTAGCATTGAAATACCATAAAACAAATGTCGTGCATTCACCATTAAGGTTAGAAGTAGGGCGTTAATCGGATTAAAGCTCATGAGTAAAAGGTTTGCTGCAAGAAACTCCATAGATCCAGCAAAGATGGTTAAACTCATCAATATCGGGTAAATCGCACTAAATCCTAATGAGTTCATGAAAATGCCATAGGCAATTCCTAAAAATAAAAATCCTGCTAATATTGGTACTGTGTGTGGAAAAGCTATGCGAAATGCCATCCATATTTTGTTTCCTTTTTTCATAGACTCACTTCCTGTATCGTTAAATTTATTATAATTTAACATACAAAATCCATACAAAAAACGAATTAATTGTATGGATTACAATTTTCTAAAAATTAAATCAAGTAAAGTGTATGGTTTATTTACATAGATTCTTACTCAAACTGGAAATGAATCTTATTTTTAGAATTCCATACAAAAATGATATAATTGTATGGAATTAATATATAAGGGTGGAAAATTTATGCCAGTAAATTCATTTGAAAATTATCCGATGTCTTGGAAACCTGATAAACAGTCATTAAAACGGCCTTACTATCATTCAATTGCACTCCTTCTTGAACAAGATATTATAAATGGCTTTTTGGCACCTGGTACAAAGCTACCACCGCAACGAGAATTAGCGGATTATCTTGACATAAATTTTACAACGATTACCCGAGCCTATAAAATATGTGAGGTAAAAGGTTTAATTTACGCTATAACAGGAAGCGGAACATTTGTGGCCCCAAATGCAGCCCGTTCGATCACGATTTCAACAGATAAAACAGCAAACTATATTGACCTTGGATTTGTGGCATCTTTTGAACAAACCAATAATGTTGTGACAGAAGCTATCCAGAAAGTAGTCAATAAAAACTATTTAGACCAATTATTAAATTACAATGATCCAACCGGTATCCCACATCAGAAGGCGGCGGCACTTAACTGGATGGAAGCCTTCGGTATAAAAGCTGCTCAAGAACATGTAGCAATTGTGTCTGGTACTCAAAATGCATTGACGCTTGCTTTGGCAAGTTTATTTGAGCCAGGCAATCGAATTGCAACCGATTTTTATACATTTTCAAATTTTATCGAGTTAGCAAAGATGCTTCACATTCAATTAATCCCAATTCCTGGAGATCAGTATGGGATGATGCCTGATGAACTTGAAAAGCAATGTAGCCAGTTAAATATACATGGAATATTCCTAATGCCTTCATGTTCTAACCCAACCACAGTAATGATTTCTGACATTCGAAAACATGAATTAGCTTCAATCATACGAAAGTATCGGTTAATTTTAATTGAAGATGATATTCATGCATTCTTAACTGCTGGAATAATAGCTGATTATCAACAACCTATGTATAACCTAGTTCCAGAACAAAGCGTATATATTTGTGGTACATCAAAGTCTATATGTTCTGGGTTGAGAGTTGCTTATATGGTTTTTGGTGAGGCACTACGAGAGAAAATTTCGCATGGTATTTTTAATATTAATGTCAAGACATCTTCACTTGATGTTGAAGTGATCACTGAACTGATCTTATCTGGAAAAGCACATGAGATCGTTCATCAAAAAAAACAGCTCGCTGAAACCGTAAACGATCTTTATTCAACCTATTTTCCCTTAAATACGAGTGGCCATCCACTTTGTTTTTATCGTTGGCTTCCAATACATGGACATAGTAATGGAATAAGTTTTGAAGCGAATTTAAATAAGCTAGGAATACGTGTATTTCATTCTGATCGTTTTCTAAGTGGGCATGATTCCTCTGAAAAGTATGTACGTATTGCACTTTCTTCTACACATTCCTTAGATGAGCTAGATACAGGATTAAAAGTATTATCACAATATCTCGATAATCAGATGAAATGTTAAACGTTCTTATATTGCATGCATGAAGAAAGGAGCTGTATGTGTAACAGCTCCTTTTTTGTATTAATAGTGGAGATTAGAAATATATTTCTCTTATTTTACTTAAATCGTGCTGAACTAACCTTTAAGTTATAATCTGTAATTTCAAAACCCAGCTTTTGGTAAAGTTTTAATGCGCCTTGATTATGACCAAAAACGTGTAGACATACGTCTTCTATTCCTAATTCATTAATTTCTTTAATACACGCACTCATCGCTTCATTGCCGTACCCTTGCCCTCTATATTCCGGATAAATGAGAATCTCAAATAAATACGCATAGTTTGGCTCTTGTTTTAGATTAATTGAGTACCAAATATAGCCAATGAATTGCTCATTCAAAACTATATTTTTCAAATAATTATTTTCAGTTTTTTCTCCTTCGGGCAATAATGATTGAAAAGCCGCCTTAGATTGATCTAAAGCTGTCTCCTCCTTCCAGCTCCCATTTTTCACTTTATCCTTAGCAAAATTAACAGTTGCTAAATCTAGAAATCTTTGAAAATCTTGTTTATTCATTTGTGTTAAATTAAGAGTCAAATTAGACCATCCTTTACAAATTAATTGTTTTTTCATAAGCTTAAAGTCCCGTTTAAAGTATTCGATTCTTTACTAAAGATATCCTTTTTTGATCATTTTACCAAAAAAGGATATCTTTAACGGTCTGTAATTTTATTAAAGACAGCAATAATATTTTAGCGTAGGATAAATAGAAGGACATATTAAAGTATTAAATAATAAGTTCACAATTTAATAATAAAAAAAGATTAAGTCCCACTCACTAAGGAACTTAACCTTTAATAAACTTACCTTTAATGACTACACTTTAAACCATTCACATTTCATAAATAATTTATTCTCTTTATATTCAGCACTAATATTACCATTCATCTTTTCCATTAAACTTTTAGCAATTGGTAAACCAAGACCTGTACCTTTCCGAGTCCTCGTCTGATCCGCTTTATAAAAACGATCAAACATTCGTTGTAAATCTGATTCACCTAATTCATTAACAGAATTACTAATCGTCAATTGAGTTGAAGCCTTTGTTTTTTCAAGACAAATATTTATATTTCCGTATGAATGTTTAATGGCATTTATGATTAAATTTTCAATTACTCGTTTTACTGCAGATGAATCAGCCATTATCATGATTTCTGTATTAGGAATCTCAATCGTAGGTTCTAGGTTCCGTTTATTGAATTCCTCATAAAATCCTAAAAGAACTTCTAGTATCAATTGATTCAATTTTATTTTTTCAAGCTTCATTGGATAATCAATTTGATCTATAATTGAGAGTTCAAAAAAGTCTTCAAGCAGTACCTTCAATCTTTGGGCACTATTTTTTATGATATTCGTATATTCTTTTCTCATTTCTGTCGTTATTTCTTCGGACTCTAAAAATTGAATATATCCTAAAATTGAGGTCATAGGTGTTCGGATATCATGCGAAATATATGAGATCGCCTGTTTTAATTCATTTTCACTTAAGCGCTTTTCTGCTTTTGACTTCCTTGTTAAATCAACTTGATTATTTATTTCCACGGCAAGATTTTCAATATCCTTATCAAAATACTTCAAATCTATTTTCTTATCCATTGCATGTTTGTTTAGCTCATGCAACTGTCGGTGAGTTCTTTTAATTTCTTTTTTTAATAGAAAATACCGGGTGAGAAAAAACAATAAAAGTATACTAACGATTATAGTTACATAGTTTATCAAACTCACCCACCTTCTATCTTACTTAATTTCTTTTTTTCTAAATATAAAACTTCCTAGAACGCCAAGTACAATAAATGTCAAAATTGGAACAATTATAAGTGTAAACAATTCGCGATCATCGAGTTGATTGAATTTATATATACCTGGATATAGCATAAATACTGAATTTTGAATAATTGTTTTAAGAAAAGTTAATTTTGAAGCTATAAAATCTAAAAGGGAATTAATTAAAGCAAAAAACATTAGTAGAAATCCTATTGTTTTTCCGTTGTCAGTAAAAACAGTGGCAACAATCGTCATAACTGAAGCAAACGCAGCTCCATAGATTGCTATTAGACCAAATGTCTTAAGGATATACATCCAATCAGTTGTACCATTAAAATCAAAATAAATTCCTGCAGTTGTCGTCATAAAGACTGGAAGGATTAATAAGATGATGATTGAACCAATCGAAAACATCGTTAACTTTGAAAAGTAAATTCGTAATCTACTATTTCCTGAGGAAGCAATACTTTTCATTGTTCCGGTCGAATATTCACTTGTTATAAAGAAGCCTGCAAATATACATGGTAAAAGCTTAATAATATCATTGTTAATGCTTAAAATGTTATAGATATAATATTCATCTAAAGTAAGTTTAGCCGCTGAACTTGCTTTAGTCGTAAAAGGATATAAAACAGAAAAAAGAATTAATATTAAAACTAAAGTTCGAAATGAACGATCTTTTTTTAATTTATATAGTTCTGTTTTCAATAAATTACCCACGATTTACACCTCCGATTCGAGATGTAAAATAGGCTTCCAAATCTTCACCCATAGGCATAAATTCATCAATAATTAAGCCTTCACTTGTTAGAGATTTTGAAACTTCTCTTGCTCTATCAACATATTCAAATAATTTAATCGAACCGTCAGGCAATACTTCAAAATTCTGCGTATTAAAAAATCTTTCAATTACAGTAGCAGCTTTGTTTGGATTATCAACTTTAATATGCAAAAAGTGTTTACATTTTTCATCTAATTCCTTAAGTGATAATTCTTCTAGTAACACACCTTCATGGATAATTCCGTAATGCGTTGCTAATAAATGAAGTTCACTTAAAATATGACTCGAAATTAAAATAGTTATACCAAACTCTTTATTTAGTTTCTTTAGTAATTCTCGTATTTCTACAACACCCATCGGATCAAGCCCGTTAATTGGTTCATCTAATATTAAAAATTCGGGATCTCCCAATAATGCGATTGCAAGCCCAAGTCGCTGCTTCATCCCTAAAGAGAAATTTTTGGCCTTCTTTTTACCTGTATCTTCTAACCCAACTAGCTTAAGTGTTTTTTTGATACATTCTTTCCCAGGAATTCCTTTTAAAAGCCTATGTGCTTCTAAGTTCTCAGCTGCCGTCAAATGAGGGTATAAAGCAGGACCTTCAATGATTGTCCCAACTCTTTTTCTTGCTTCAATCAACCCTCGTTCACTATTTTCTCCAAACAATTCAAAGGAACCAGTTGTCGGATACCCTAGTCCCGTAATTAATCGTATTAATGTTGATTTCCCTGCACCATTCTGCCCAATAAAACCGTAAATAGCTCCTTTTTTTATCGATAAATTTACTTTATTAAGGGCCATTTTATTTTGATACTTCTTAGATAATTGATTAGTTTTAAGTATAAATTCATTCATAAGTTTTCCTCCTAACACAAATTTTTATCGCTTGTCCAAATGCTTTATTATCTAAATGAACATTTGGAACCAATTTTTAATTGTGAACACTTTTAACTATAAGATGGAAAACATAAGAATGCCTTAAGGTAAATCTTAAGAAAACCTTAAGTTTTTAGTCGGTAGCCCATACCCCAAATTGTTTCTATATATTCTTCAGTCGGATTTGCTTTCGTCAGTTTACTTCTAATATTACTCATATGTACATTTATCGTGTTATCGTCTCCATAAAACTCTTCATGCCAAACACTTTCAAATAAATTAGCTTTTGTGAAGACTTTATTAGGTGATGATAATAGTAAACATAATATCTGGTATTCAATTGCTGTTAGTTTTAACTCAATTTCGTTAACTGACACTTTTTTTAAATCCAAATCGATCAAAAGATCCTTGTGCCGTATTTGGTTATTTACTGTAATTTTTGCTATGCGTCGATATCTTCTTAGACATGACTCAATACGAGCAGAAACCTCTTCAATATCAAAAGGCTTCGTAATATAGTCATCTGCTCCGCTTCTTAAAATGTCTATTTTTGTTTTCATTTCAAGTTTTGCTGATATGATCATAACTGGGATGTTAGTTTCCTCGGTAATCTTTTTTAATAATTCTTCACCAGATAATCCTGGTAGCATCAAATCTAGTAAAACCAAATCCCAATTTTGAATCTCTAAATGGATTAGAGCTTCAGTGCCTGAATAGGCAGCCTTTGGAATAAAGCCATTTTTAACGATAATATCACATAGTAATCGATTAATATCCTCATCATCTTCAACAACTAAAATATTCACAGAATCATTCATTTTTCTTCCCCACACATATGTAAACTTTTTTTTATTAAAATTGGAATATAAAAGTAATATATCATCTTCGTGCTATTTGCCAAAGTATAGCACTAAAGTGAAAAAAGTATTTGCAAAAAATTACTATTTAATCTGAATATACAGGAGAAGACCTCCATTGTGTCGAATTATCTTAAATTAGAAGGGAGTTTGGAAAATGAGTAAAGAGAATCTATTAAAGAGCTTGAGACTTGCTACAAGAGGAAATTTCTTTTTAATCAATATAAAAAATTCCTTAGAAAATGATACCGATTTGATTAAAAAACTCGCTAAGGAATTAGAGCAAGATGGATTAATCAAATTAAAAGAGTGCACACAGCAAGAAGATTCACTCTTTTTAAGTGGAATTCTAAAATATGCATCCAATTAATTTGGATGCTTTTTCGTCGTTGAACAGACTGAAATATAAATAGGTATAAATGATTTTTCTATTATTTGAAGACATTTGTATATTAGTTTTATATGGGCTATAATACTTTAAACCATTCTCTTTACCGAGATTCACGTTCAATTTTACCCTTATTCAACTTTTGAATAAGGGTTTTTATTTTATAAGATATAAAAAAAATCAGATTCTACTTGATAGAATCCGATTTCTTTTAGTTAATTATGCTTTTTTAACATTAGTTGCTTGAGCTCCGCGTTGCCCTTGTTCTACTTCAAAAGTAACTGCTTGGCCTTCATCTAAAGATTTAAATCCTTCAGATTGAATTGCTGAAAAGTGAACGAATACATCATCACCGTTTTCACGCTCGATGAATCCAAATCCTTTTTCTGCATTAAACCATTTTACTTTACCATGTTCCATTAATGTTTCCTCCTTGTGTGAGTTACACACATTTTAATATATCTATATTAACAATAAATGTTTCAATAATCAAATCCACTAAAAAAATATCTGGCTTTATGAGTAACATTTTTTCTAATTTCGCCTGTTTTTCTTACCCATGAACACTCTATGAGTAACATTTTTTCTGATTTCTGCCTGTTTTCTTATTCATGAACACTTTATGAGTAACACTTTTTCTAATTTCTGCTTTTTTACTTTCTCATGAACACTCTATGAGTAACTATTTTTCTGATTCCTCCTGTTTCAGTTACTCATGAACACTCTATGAGTAACACTTTTTCTGATTTCTGCCTTTTTACTACTCATGAACCCTTTATGAGTAACACTTTTTCTGATTTTTCCTGTTTTACTTACTCATGAACACTCTATGAGTAACATTTTTTCTAATTTCGCCTGTTTTACTTACTTATGAACACTTTATGAGTAACACTTTTTAAGATTTCGTCTGTTTTATTTACTCATGAACACTCTATGAGTAACACTATTTCAGATCTCGCCTGTTTTACTTACTCATGATTCCTTTATGAGTAACACTATTTCAGATTTCGCCTGTTTTACTTACTCATGATTCCTTTATGAGTAACATTCTTTCACATTTCTGCCTTTTTACTTACTCATGAACCTTCTATAAGTAACATTTTTTCTGATTTCTGCCTTTTTACTTACTCATGAACCCTCTACAGTATTTTACGATCACGTGTATCTGTCATGTTTATCTTCAATTCATTTTTTCAATCTTGACTTGGTTTTATTTCAACATGAAAAAACGAGCTACTAAGTAGCTCGTTTCACTATACCGACTGACTGTGACTTGTCGATATTTCCATTTCCACATTGTTTTTTGATTTCCATAAGATAAAGAGTGAGCAAACTACAAAAAATAGACAAAGGAAATAAACGTTTCGAAAACCTGCAAGTTGAGCAAACATTCCTCCACCTAAATTACCAACTAAGCTTCCGATTGTGGAGCAATTTGCATAAATTGACGCAGAAAAGCCTGGTGAATTAGGAAGTAGGTCGTTGAAGTAGCTTATACCATTCCCCATCACAATTGCGATATATGTTGCCTGTAATAGTTGTGCGACGATTAATTCCCATGTGTGTGTTGATACACTTAAGATTAAATAATAGGCTAAACCAATAAAGCAGCCGTAGATCATCAACATATGATTAGAGATTTTTTTTGAAAGAACCCCCAATATCAGCATGATCGGAATTTCCAAGCCTGCACATAAACTAACGACAAATCCGACATCTCTATTGGTACCATGTAGTTCATTTACAATAAAAAGTGGTGTGTTAATCCAATTAATTGAACTAACTGCAAATAATAGGATAAAAGCAATAAATGGTAATCTTAACTGTTTTCGTTTTGCTTGTGAGACTGCTGTCTTATTTTTCTTCTTCACATTATTTTGGGATTGCTTTCTTTTTTCTAAAAAGAAAAATACTAGAAATGCAATCACAACATAAATGCTAGATGTTCCAAGGAAAAGTCCGTCATAGCCCTTTGCGCTTAAAATTAAAGTACCAATTAAAGGTCCAATTAAAAAACCTAAAGATACTAGTGATCGTAAAGTTGATAATGCTAATGTCTTATCTTTTGATTGGCTTGCGTTAGCGGATTCTTGTGCAGATGCAAAAATTTGAGGCATGGCCGCTGCACCTAATCCATTAAACACCCCTACAAAAACCAATAATATAAAGTAGTTATGAAATATTAAATAGGAAGCATATCCAATTGCAGATGAAATCATCGCAAATAAAATAATCCATTTTCTGTCTAAACCTCGATCAGAACGTTCAGCAATAATTGAATTAACTAAGACTCCACTTAATGAAATCACTGCCATAAAGATTCCAAATGCTCCTGTACTCATGCCAAGGTATTTTGTACAATACAGCGATAAATAAGGAGTTGTAATAGAAAGCCCGATCCCTACAAACAACAAACATATGACAAATAAACTATACCCCTTAATTGCAAATAGATCTTTTATCCGTCTAACCAATATAAAGCCCCCTAACCTTTCAATATTTTAATCGACTGATTAAAATAGAACACAAAAACATCCCTGGAAAAATTAAATTATCTCACCAATTTAACCAAGGAAAATATTAATGCTTTAGTTGTATTTAGATTCCTTTATTATTATAGTACATTTGACTCTTTAAAAATATATTTTTCAATTGCATAAGCTACACCATTTTCATCATTGCTTAATGTAACAAGATCACTTGAAAGCTTAACCTCTTCTTCTGCGTTTCCCATAGCTATTGATAAGCCCGCTATATTAAACATTGGTATATCATTTTTCTCATCACCAATTGCAATTGTATTTTCTAAAGGAATATTAAAATATGTAGCCATTGCTTTTAACCCATATCCCTTATTTCCATTTTGATGTGTGACCTCTAGATTAAATGGTGATGAGCTAGTTAGAAAAGTCCCATCTATTAGTCTTAAATTCTTTTGAAGACTCTCTCTTTGCTGTGGATCTAGCGCTAAAATAAGAAACTTTAGAATACTAAAATCATCATTATTAATAACTTCTTGAACATTATTAAAAAGCGAATGCCCATATACATTTGGAGGAGTAGTAAACATTTTGAAGTGTTTATTTTCGAAGTATTCTTCCGGAACTCGCCCCGATGAAATAACTTGTTCGAAACGTTCATTCCAATTCCGAGGTGCAAAAATACCCTTATTAGTAGAAATATTGTAAGGTAAGGCTTCTTTTTCAACTTCTAACGCAAGCTTTTGTATTTGATTTCTTCCTAAAGTATTTAGTTCAATTAATTTTCCATCTACATATAATGCGGATCCATTATGACCTCCAATAGGACAATTTAATTCGTATTTTGTCATTTCATCATGAATAGAGTTTGGTGAACGACCCGATAAAATCATAACGATATGCCCCTGCTCTTGAGCCTTTTTGATTGAACTTAAATTTTCTTTACTTATTATTTTATTAGATCTTAAAGTAGTTCCGTCCAAGTCTAAAGCGATAAGTTTCATAAGAATCTCTCCCTAAATATGTTTATAATTTGATTCATAAGAGATGAGGATCTTGTCAAATGATAATATTATAGATTTGAAGATATGTTTGTTATACTTAATTATGCATTAAAATAACAATTGACCGTTAACTTAATCCTCTCAAATGATTGCCTATTCCTCTTACATTTACATATCCAAAGAAAATACATGTGACTTTTTAATATAAGAAAACAAGGAGGGCTTTATGTCTGAAATAAATTATTCTAAACAAAATGAATTAACCGAACTAATTGAGCGCCATACGAGCCATGAAGGAGTTAACGAGACGGTAATTGACTCATTATTTTTCATCCGAGAATCAAACATTACTGAACCTAAATATAGGGTATATAAACCTTCACTTTGTATTGTAGTTTCAGGTGTAAAGGAATTATTACTAGCAAATGAAAGTTATAAATATGGCCCCGGAAATTATTTAGTCGCTTCTGTTGATTTACCAGTTACAGGACAAGTTATTGAATCTACACCAAACTCTCCGTATCTGGCTTTTAGACTTGAATTTAGTCCAAATCAGATTGTAGAAATTTTAACTGAAACTAAAATTTCTACTAATTCAAAGGAAAATGCGAAAAGAGCGATCTTTGTAAGTCAATTAGAGGAATCGATTTTAGATGGAGTGATTAGACTAGTCCGATTATTAGATTCACCTGAAGATATCCCAATTCTCGCTCCGATCTTTAAAAAAGAAATTCTATACAGAGTTTTACGAGGGCAACACGGGGGAATATTGCAACAAATTGCAATCGAAGGTAGCACAACAAATCGTATAAGTGGAGTTATTGATCAAATAAAAATGAATTTTTACAAGTCTTTACGTATTGAAGAGCTTGCTGATATAGCAAATATGAGTGTCTCGTCTCTTCATAGACATTTTAAAGAGGTAACGGCAATGAGTCCTCTTCAATTTCAGAAACATTTAAGATTACAGGAAGCACGGCTATTATTAATGTCTGAATCTTCTGATGCAGCAGAAATTGCTTTCCGAGTTGGGTATGAAAGTCCATCACAATTTAGTAGAGAATATTCTCGTTTATTTGGTTTCCCACCAAAAGAAGATATAAAACGACTGAAAGCAAAATAACAATGTTAAAATCGTTATTCACATTTTTTTTGAAACGATAAGAACAGTTTATTAGAATCTGAGAACCTAATATTTTACAATATATTAATACATTGATGACATGAAGAAGAACTCCTATAATGCCCATTCAATAATCCCAAATTTGTATATATTAGTTATACATATGAAAATTTGAATTTAGGAGTGTTAATATGGTTTCAAATAGAAATTTTGATGATTTTTTATTTGGTCGAAATAGTGATAGAGACATTTATAAAAACGAATCCACAATTGACCGTGCAAAGGTTAGTGTTCGAGGTTCACGTCAAAAAAATCGGAAAAATGTAATTTCCAGTCTTCCACCAGTTCCAGTTGTATTAAATCCTATTCCATACCAGATTACGCCGATTGGAACGATTCCAATTTATTTTAAAAAGTGTTAAAAATCCAACTTTCATGCAACTCTCTTATAGTTTCGTTCTTTTAAACTGTAAATCTAAAAAAATATAAAAGCCTGCGTTTATCTAAACGTAGGCTTTTTTTACATAGTTAAGAACATTGGTGCAACTGTGTAAAATGTCCAAATCGCTGGTGCAATAAATCAAGTGATTACTAACGTCTATTTCTTGGTCTACCTCGTTGATCATTTAAAACCGATAATACGGCTTCTTTTATTTCCTGGTAACTAGTACATCGACATATATTTGAGCTAAGCCATTCTTCTATAACCTCTTCCGTTGCGTCAGGATGCTCTGTCACTAGTGCATGAGCGTTTAAAATAAAGCCAGATGTACAATACCCACATTGAAAAGCCCATTTCTCCACAAATGCATGCTGCATTGGATCGTCATGTAATCCTTCAATTGTGGTAAGCTTTTTTCCAACAGCATCAACTGCTAACATCATACAGGTCTTTACTGGTAATCCATCCGCTATAACCGTGCAGGATCCGCAATCACCGTTTTCGCAGCCACGTTTTGCTCCTGTTAGGTCGAGTTTTTCCCTTAATACATCTAAAAGTGTATCGGCCATTCTGATAGTCGCCGTTCGCTGTTCTCCATTAATATCAAGATTCAATTTTTGTATCATGCTCTCACTCCTCCTAAATAAGCTAATCCATCTAGAAGTAGATTTCTTAAGACAAAAATACGATAATCCCTCGAGCCACGTATATCACTGATGACTGGTGCTGGAATTGCAAGAATTGCTTGATTAATCCGCTCCTCAACTGATAAATTAGTGTTATTTAATGCTTGCTCCATCTCATACGAACGAAATGGGTATGCACATAATCCACTAATTGCTAACCGATAAGAGCGATTAACCTTTAATAATTCAAGAGTAATAAGAGGATAATCAACCTTTTCACTTTTTCTTTTTTTATCAATGAAAAAAGGTTGTTTTCTATACTTTCCATCAGATTTTGTTTGTACTAAAAATTCTCCTCGCTTTAAGCGCAGTTTTTCATTAAAAATTTCCTCAACTGGATACTCTTTTACACCATCAATCCCTGCAATTACTAATGTACTATTTGAAAGTAGCAACGGAAGAATAGCTTCACGATATATGATATCGCTAGCGAGATTACCACCAAAGGTAATTTGATTTCTTGAAGTGCGATCTGCAATGCGTACACACGCTTCGCCGAGTAGTGGGAAAATTTTTGATTCAAATACTTTAGTTAAAGTATGGGCTGCTCCAACAACAACGTTATTCTCCTTAATTTCCAAGGCATTGCATTCAGGAATTCCTTTTACATCGATTACGGCTTTAGTATGAATTAAATTTAATCTCCCTAAAGTAGTAACCTCCGTTCCACCGCTAAAATAGATTGGTTTCTTTCCTCTTTTATCGAGCTTAACAAATAAATCTACTGCTTCTTTAATTGTAGAAGGTCTATAATAGTCAAAATTGAAGTGGAGCATTAGTGCACCTCCCCAGCTTCTAGCCTTGATTTCCAAATGAACTCTGGAGTAAGAGGTAACCGTTTTAGTGATACATTTGCTGCAATAGATAAACAATTTGCTACCGCTGATGGCATCCCCATTATACCGTGCTCACCAAGACCTCGAGATCCAAATGGGGCTCCCTTAACCGGGTTTTCAACAAATCGAACGATATACTCTGGCTGTTCTCCAAAATGCATCACTTTATAGGAACGAAATTGTGTCGTTAAAACTTTTCCTTCGTCGTCAAAGATAAATCCTTCTCTCGTCGCAAAGCTAAGTCCCATATTCATTGCACCAGTAATTTGTGTCTCCGCGCCTTTATAATTCAAAATTTGACCTGCATCTGCAACAGTTACAGCTCTTAATAACTTAAATGTGTTGTCTCTTTTGTCAAATTCTACTTCTACTCCTTGTGCTACAACACCCCACTCAGGTCCTTGAACACCTTTTCCGGTAACTGGATTCATTTCCGTAAGTCCAGGAATCATATATGTCCCTCTTCCAACTACTTGATTTCCAGCAACTTTCCCATTAGGGTATATATATCCTAAAACAATCTCAGAAAAATCGATTGAAATACTAGGGTCCGTTCTCATAAATACTTTTTTATTAGCCACTTCTAGCTCATCTTTTGGAACTTTCAGTACGACTGATGCAGTTCTTTTTAATTGCCTAATGGCATCATCACATGCTTTAAGTACAGCGTTGCCGGACATGAAAGTTGTTCGACTGGCAGCTGTTTCCCAGTTATCAGGAGAATCCTGGGTTTTTACTTCCATTTGAATAAACACTTCATCTTCGTCCATATTCATTTTTTCAGCAACCATTTGGGTTAATACGGTTTTCGTTCCTTGCCCAATTTCTACAGCAGCGCTGATGACATTAATACTTCCATTTTTGTTAAATGTTATGATTGCACCTGAACTTACACCCGGAGGTGGGTCCCCGTTCTTCCATGCGCAACTAATCCCTTTTGTACGGACAAACCGATCTGAAATTTCTATTCGTTGTCCTTTATCCCAATCCATCAATTCCTTTAGCTGAAACAAGCATTCCTTTATATCTCCTAGATTACTTTTATTCAAAAGTACTTGTGTAGGAGAAGTATCACCTGGTTGGATCGCATTTTTCAGACGAAATTCTAAAGGATCCATCCCAAGTTTTTTAGCCATTATATCCATCGTTCTTTCTACGCCAAATGCTGCTTCAGTACGACCAAATCCTCGAAAATCGGTTACAAACGGATGATTTGTATACATACATAATGAATCACACCATACATTATCGATTTTATACGGCCCTGTACTGTCAAATGCAGCTGCCTTCGTAATAGGAACTGATCTTTCAGCATAAGCGCCACCGTCAAATAAAAAAAAGAGTTTTAGAGCTTGTATTTTCCCTTCTTTTGTACACCCCATTTTAACAGTAGCATGTAATCCAATATGGACTGGAGATGTAACGATATCTTCCTCACGACTATTACGAAGCCTAACTCTTTTACCACCAACAGACTTAGAAGCTACATATGCCAACGGTTCTAATTGGACACTCGTTTTTGCACCAAACGATCCACCTACTAACGGTATATTAACAGTGACCTTTCCTTCTTCTATATTAAATGTTTCACTAATTAATTCTTTCATTTCAAATGGTTCTTGAGATGCTGAGTGAATAATAACTTCACCCGTCGATTTAATTTCTACATCCGCACATCTTGTTTCGATTGCTGTATGATCAGCTTGGTTAAAAGAAAATTCTTCTTCTATAATTACGTCACATTTTGCAAATCCTCGATCGATATTTCCTTTTCGAATTCCTTGTATGTTTGCTATATTTGTACCAGGTATAGGCTGTATCCCACCAGACGTACCTGTTAATCCAGATGACTCGTCAATTAAATATTGTTCGACATCTTCATGTACGAGGGGAGCGTCCTTTTGATATGCCGCTTCGGGTGAATTTACAACAAGTAGGGGTTCGTATTTAACACAGATTAAAGTAGATGCTTTTATTGCAATAGCTTCCGTATCTGCAATAACCATAGCGATTGGTTCTCCGTAATATCGTACTTTATCAAATGCAAGCAATGGCCGATCTTTAATCGTTGTACCTAATAAAAGCGGATAGTCCTTTCCAGTGATGATCATTCGTACACCTTTAACTTTCCATGCTTCTTTTGTATCTATTTCACCAATAATTGCATGTGCATGCGTACTTGTTAACAGTTTGGCATGAAGAGTACCAACTTCTTGAACATCATCAATATATTTTACTCTCCCGGTTACCTTATCCCAGCTTTCTTTTTTAAGCACACTTTTTCCAATAACCCTATACTGCTTCACAATTCCCCCTCCTTTTTCCCACTATAGTATCCTATTAATCTTTGTACATATTTAGAACTATGGCCTAAATTGAAAAAAGACATGTTTCATTTTACATGTCTTTTTCTAGCATTTTTATAAGCCAAGTCGGTCCCCTTTTTCAAGCCGTTGAATTTGTTGAGATCCGACTTCAGCTAATTCTTGAAATTCCAAGATTGTTTGACGCATTTTTGGCAATGCCTCTTGTTTAAATGTACTAATCGATTCAAACGCAGATATAACGTTTGTAAAAGAAGTTTTAAGCGTCTCAACAGAAACCGCCGATTCCATCGCTTGTTTTTGTATGGCAACTCCTTGTTCTTTTAATAATCTGGATGTTCCTTCAATGATTGTATTTGTAGTTCGATTTAAAGCAGTTATTTTTTGCAATACAATTTTTTGATTATATAATGCACTAGCAACTGTTACTGCTGTGTTTAATGCGGAAATGGTCACTGTTTTTGCACGTTCAACACCACGTATTAGCTCCCTGTTGTTTCGAATTACCACCTCATATGACATATCTCCTTGATGATTGACTACTAACATTTGCTGTAAATCCATTACTCGTTGTCGTAGTGGATAGAGAACTTCTTCAGTAATGAACTTTACTTTTTCTTGATCTTCTCCTTCGACTTTTGCTTTTTCAATTTGAGTTTCAATCGACTCATCCATTAATGTTCCTAATTGAATTTCTTTTTCTAACGTTTTAGACAGCATGCGGAGTGAAAGTTGTTCATGCTCTAATGTTGTGTTGTCATTTTCAAGTACTTTTTTCCCTTTATCAAGCGATTTCACAATATCAGCAATTGCGATATCTGCTTTTTCAAATCTTTGAAAATATGAACGGATTGGATTAAATAACTTTCCTAAAAAGCCGGTTTTTGCGAAATCAATTGCTCCTGGGTCTAAATCTTTTAATTGAAGCTGTAAATCCGCTAATCCTTTTGCAACTTGCCCACCTTCATCACCACTTTTAGCTAGTTGACCGAGAGAAACCTTGAGTAGCGAATTTTTATTCGCAGAAGATTTCATAGTTTGAAGCCCGAATGCTTCTATCGATTGTAGGATTTCTTTACGTTGATCAAATGTTTCCTTTGAAACGGTATTTAATTCCATAATCATCGCAACATTTGCTTCTGCTGCTTCTTTTAATTTAACTAATTCCTTAGGCACAGGCTTAACTTGCTCTTCTATTACTGCCTTGATTTCTTCTTCATTTACAACTTGCATCGAAAATGACATCTAGAGTCCTCCTACCAATTAGAGTTGAACATTAAATAGATTTCGAATTTTATAGATTACGTCATCTGAGTCCGCATTAATATTTGCAGCTTCATTAATATTTGAGATACTTTCAAGAGCTTTAATATTAGCGTTATATCCTATTGTATAAATTGGAATTTTATATGCTTTAATAATTCCTTTTACATTTTTCAATGAATGACCATGATTCGTCTCACCATCTGTTAATACAAATATGAGTGGCCTTACATTTGGATTCTTTTTCATTTCTACTTTGAGCATATTAATGGCAACTAGTATTGCGTCATTTGTTGCAGTATCTCCGCCGGCATCAAGGCTAGATACTGCTCCAACGAATTTTGATTGTTGATTCGCATCGTATTTTGCAATCGGTAGATTGATTGTTACATCGGCAGAATAAGAGATTAAACCAATACTATTATCCCTTCCTAAATACTTTTGACCTTTTAGTAATGATTCTTTCAACTCATTTAATGGCTTTCCATCCATACTTCCTGAAACATCTGCTACAAATACGGCTGCAATTGGATTTGAAGTATTTTTCTTTCCTTTCCAAAGTTTCTGTGCAGCAGTTAATGTATTACCATCGATTGCTTTTAGCTCTGAAGTATAGTTATTCAACCCGTTAAACCCATCTTTTTTTGCAAGTTCTTGAAGATTACTTTGACCTGTAAATTCTGCAAATTTATTCAAAATATCAATTTTATCTTTCGGTAAATCCCCTAATGCATAAAGTGGGCTGTCATGACGTACCCCAAACGGGATAAACTCGTATCTATTTTTTAAATCTGGTAAATTAACAAATGATTGATATTCTAATACAAATGCATCCAAAACACCCGATTCCGCAGCATCACTCATTTGAAGTGTTGTTGAAGCAATGAAAGGTACATTTGCTTGGAAACTTTCAAAACCTTTTACAGCAGTTTCACTTAAAACATCTTTTGAATCAAAGGAATTTAAAGCAGTAACTAAAAAATTCAAACCTGTTGAACTAGTAAAT
The DNA here is from genome assembly GCF_002555445.1 of Bacillus sp. AFS017336. Lineage (NCBI taxonomy): Bacteria > Bacillati > Bacillota > Bacilli > Caryophanales > Bacillaceae > Bacillus > Bacillus sp. AFS017336. Next base: position 83,275 of record NZ_NUCO01000143.1, on the reverse strand, counting down.
GGATCCGTATAACCCATGGATAATTCATTTTTCGTCATCGCATCAATAACAGTTTTCGTATCGACTTTACCGTATTTTTTCATCAATTCATCATATTTTGTCTTTGAAATGACAATTCCAGGTACATTGCCGACTAATCTGCTCGAAATTGTTTCTGATTTAACGCCACTTGCAGTAATCATTTGACCCCAAAGTTCATTTGAAGGTGTAAATGCATCCGGGACGTATTTACCTGATTTAATAAAATCCGTTGCCGTTCCAGATGCTATGTTTCGAATTTTTACAGATACTTGATGACCATTTAAATTGAATTTTGCATTATTAAATTCATTTGCAACTTCATTTAACCAACCATTTTTCCCATCACTTGATTTTTCTGTTGACGAAAATATTTCAACATAGTTTTCAGTTGTATTTTCAACTGATACAGGAAATTTTGAAATATCAGGAAGTTCACTTGCTACATCTGCTGTATTTAAGTCAATCTGCCCTTTAATTGGCTTTGCCTTGGAAATATCTATTTTAGATATCATTTTTTCTAATTGCTGACTTTTATTTTTATCTGTAATTTTTACTACTTTTTTATCTGAGGTTAAATTTACTCCGATATAGACAAGAAGAAAAACAATAACGATAACGATAATAGATGCGAAAAAAAATTTACTTTTTTTCATTTATTTCATCCTTTCATTCATTGTCTATAATGTTTTGTTTGTTGAATTAAAGAATCAATTTCTTTCATACATTCCATATTTTCAATTTCATCAATTCCGATTTCATCAAGCCTAGAAATTTCTAAAATTAATTTATCAATATTGACTAGAATCTCCTCATTCATTTCAACTGCTCTTTGAATAAATTCGAAATACTCATTATACAGATTAATCTTTTCTTGGAGTAAAGACTTTGAATATCGAAAGCCATCTTTACCTTTGATCTTTCTGTATTCAGATTCATCAAAAGTACTGATTTTATTTAAGATGTTTCTAATCGTTAAATAAAATAAAGTTTCAACCTCGTCCACAACAGCTGCAAACTTGCTGTATGTAATTTCTGTTGGTGAAAAACGATTAGAGAGTAAACTATTAAACAATCCTTTTTTCTTTTTCATTCGCTGTATTTGCTCGATTGAGGTAATAATATCATCTTTTAAAACTTTACTATTTTTAAAGCGACTAAGAGCCTCCACATAGTCTTCATTCGTTTTTAGCTTCCTGATTGGTTTTTCTTCTACAGATTTAAAGTATAGATGGAACATGCTAAAAATTAGTACGAATATATTCGCTATTATGAACGAAACACCAAAAGCAGTTTGAAACGCACTTGACTTAGTTAATTGGATTCCGATTAATCCAGGAGAAAATACAATCACATTCAAAATACTTATGAAAGCGATTAGCCCCACTAATTTTAACCCTTTAGTCATTCTTCACTCCTCCGCTATACTCTTTTTATGCTCTATTAATCATATATATTTATCATTTTGACTTTTTAGTTTAATAAAATTATTGAAAATCATATGAGATGTAATTATTTACAAAAACATTTTATTTTTACAAACATTGAAATGACAAAAATAGTTATATTAAGATTGTTAAATTTCCTTTTTTAAAGTATCGATAGAGTAATTATTTAAATTATTAACTAATTTTTTTAATGGCTCAAAAAAATTCAGTGTTTAATTATGAAATAAAAAAAAGTTGTCTAATTAGACAACTTTTAGGTAACCTTTATTCAACTAAATCTAGCCTTTAAATATCATATTTAAAACCATACCTATATAGTTTAAATGATTTACATTTCTAAGAAAAATAGGCTAGCGCTATTTTAATCCACTAACAAGTTGTCTCATGGAGTTTAACTGAGATGATAGCTCCTCAAACCAATCCTCATCCCCAGTTGAAAGGGCTAAGTCAATTAGAAAGGAAATTTGTTCTTTGTTTGTCACTTTCGAATCAGGCAATTTCTTTACGTTTTTATTTAGCATGTTAATTGTTTTCCCAACAGTCTTTTCATTATCTGAAGTTATTACATTTACCTTTACTATTTCATCTTGAATCGTAAAGGATTCGATAAAACCTAGTACTAATTCTCCACCCATTGATATACCTTTAACCCAGTCTCCTGTTTTTAAAATTGTATCGTTATTTAAATTCATTTTTTGCACCTTCTTTTTTAGAGTTATTAGTTAAAAAATTTGTGATCAAAAATGCACTTAGAACAAACTGTAATTTTTTTTATTACATTTCGATTAAAAGAAGGCTAAGCCCTCACTGTTTTTTAACTGCTCATTTCTCATATTTGATATGATCGACAATGTCTTTAATAGTGTATTGCTTTAGATATCCCCCAAGATGTTCTTCTGCACCTATGAAAATATTAAAAAGAACATTTTGCATGTTTGCCCCAACAACACACTTTTCATTTGATTCGGGGCACTTTGGCTGCAATGCACCCTCAGAAGTGATCAAATAAATATCCCAAAGATTCACTTCATTTAAATCTGTGGCAAATATAAATCCACCACCAGTTCCTTCTTTCGATTTTATAAATCCATGCTTTTTTAACAAACTAAGCACTTTTCGAATACGTACAGCATGAACACAGGCACTCTCTGATATTGCATCACTTGTGGACATCCGATCTTGCTGTAGCGCGAGATACGTTAAACTATGAATGGCAAGAGTGAAATCACTATTCATGGCCTGCCTCCTATAATCATTATTTAAACTTCGATGATATTAAATAGTACTGTAATTTTATTTGTTACAGATTATCTTGTCAAGAAAACTGACCTTTTATAACGATTATTAATTAGCTACTTGTTGTAACTTATTGAATGAGACTGTTCGTAGCTTACGAGGAAGAAAACTACGAATTTCTTCTTCGTTATAACCAATCTGTAATCTTTTTTCGTCTTGGATTATTGGCATGCGCAACATTTTTGGATTGTTTATGATTAATTGATATAATTCATTAAGTGGAAGCGATTCAATATTTATATTTAATTCCTGGAATGTTTTTGATTTATTCGATATGATTTCGTCCGTTCCAGTTTCTGTCATGCGAAGAATAGATTTAATCTCCTCAAGTGTAATTGATTCATTCATAATATTTTTAACACTATATTCAATATTATGTTCATCTAACCATGCTTTTGCTTTACGACATGATGTACAACTTGGTGTTACATATAGATTCACCATTCTTTTACACGCTCCTTATTTTTAAAATGTAATAAAAAAAATTACAGTTAAGATAAAAATGATTTATAATCTGTTAAAACAAATTAAGTTAATCTCCTTGCTCAATTAAAATGAGTATACTGTAATTTTATTCTTTACAGTTAAAAGTGTCAACTATATTTTTTATAGTTAAAATATGGGGTTTGATTTCAGCTTGTAAATTTCAAAATAATGAAATTTAGTAGCACTAGAAAATAAACAATCTAAATTAAAAGCGCATAAAAAAAAAGACCACTAAGCAGTCTTTTGAATAATACAATATAAGTCTAAACTCCTTTTCTCTTCATTTCTCCCCAACCTTTTTTTTGACCTAAAAATATACTGAATGTCGCTATAACACGCCAATATGTCAAAATTGGACGATACCAGATTGCTTCTGTTAATGAATAGAAAAATAAACGATTTAACTCACTAATTTTTTTATATTTTTCTAACCGCCATTCTTCAAGCAGCACTGCACTAACTGAGAAAAATGAGCCGTAGATGATCATGAGTATTAAAAATGCAATGGAATACAGAATATTTATATTGTGTAAAGTTATGTTTATTATTAACGACACATAACCAAAAAACTCAATGATTGGGCCTAAAAATTCAACAAAGAAAAAATATGGCATTGCAATAAAACCGATTGAACGGTAATTTTTATTAAAAATCATTTTACGATGTGCCCACAAGCTCTCAAATAGTCCTCGATGCCATCTTACTCTTTGTGTTTTTAAAATTTTAAAAGAATCTGGTGCCTCGGTATAACAAACTGGATCGGCTACATACTCAATTTTTGCCCCCCAATTTTCTTCTATATTTTTACGGTGAAGTCGAACGACTAGCTCCATATCCTCACCAATTGTATTTGTTAAATATCCTCCTACTTGAACTACTCTTGACTTTTTAAACACGCCAAATGCCCCAGATATGATTAGTAATAAATTCTTATTGCTTAGTCCAATTCGTCCGATTAAAAATGCGCGCATATACTCTATAACCTGCATGACTACAAGTGGATTTTTTGAGAGAAGCATTTCATTTACTTTACCAAGCGAGGTCTTGCTTCCATTGGCAATTAATACATTTCCACCAGTAGCTAGTATTTCGTCATCTGTATTTTCAATAATTGGTTTCATAATTTTGAGAAATGAGTCAGAATCAAGGATTGTATCGCCATCGATCGAAGCAAAATAAGGATATTTACTAAAATTAATGCCAGCATTTAAGGCATCAGCTTTCCCACCGTTTTCTTTATCAATTAAAAATAGAAAAGGATAAATTGCTGATTGATACACATTTTTAATTGGTTTTGTTTCAATTCCAAAGCTTTTATGAAATACTTTGTTTTTTAACACGGTCATATCGAATCGGTCAATCGTTTTTTGGAGAGTAGAATCTTTTGATCCGTCATTAATGACGATTACTTCAAATTCTGGATAATCTAACCTTCCGGTGCCTGTCACCAAAGAAAGAATCGTATTAACTACGCCTACTTCCTCATTATAAGCAGGTACAAGTATTGAAATAGGTGCAGTAAAGGCAGATTCCTTTAATCTTTTATATTGCTCAATTTGATGTAAACCTTTTTCTCTCTTTAATCGCATAAATGCTAATATAAATAAGATTAAATAAGTTGAACAAAGGAGCAACACGTAAATGATAATAACTTTATTGATTATTAAAAAGAATAAATTAATCATACTCCGGAGTCCTCTCCAACCATTCTTTTGATATATTTCTCGCATATGCATCTGGATGCTGTTCAATAATTTGATTAAGAACTACTCTTCCGTTCTTATACTTTTTAATCGATTTAGCAGCTTCAGATCTAACAATATAAGCTTTGTCCGATATTAACTCAGTTAAATAAGATAAAAATAAATCATATCGAATATTTCCCATTAATCGTGCAATCATTAGCTTTTCTTCGTTACTTAATTGCGTATCTGGTTGTCCTTCATTTTTATAAGATTCTACTAGTTGTGTAATCAAGTTCGGGGAAGAAATATATCCTAACGATGCGATTGTTTTTAAGGAACGTATTCTTAATTCACTATTTTCTGAAGTGATTAATTTTTCAAGAAAAAAATAGATTTGCTCAGAACGAAAATGTTTAATTCTAATTAAGTCTAAAATAGAATTTTTATAACTTTCAGGTAAATGATCAAATTCTTTTAGCAATTCGTGAATATTCTCCTCATTAACATGTAGATCCAAAATTTCCGTTAATAAAAATGAGGGGATTTTTTTCTGGCTAACTAATAATTCCATTAATTTATCATATTTAAAACTAGCCAAAATAAGGAAAATATCAAATTTTTCTTCAAGTGAGCATTTTTTATTTGATAAATGTTGAATTAAGTCAGCTTGCATCATTTTTATATTAAATTGCTTTATAAATAACAAAGAATTCATCCGTTCACTCCAATTACCATGCTTAAGTTTATATTTATATCTAGGAATAAAATATAAATTTACAATTGGTCTAATTGGATCAAATCCTTCTTCAAATTTGATAATACTCATAAAACTGCTAAATATATTTTCTAATGCTTCAAACTCGATTTCCTTTTTTGGAATAAACGAAGCTGATAATTCACCTTTTATCAAATAACTTTCAATAAATACGATATTTCTATTTAACCATTCTTCTTTTTGCTTATTTTTATGCTGTTTAATGATTTTATTAAAAACTAAATAAATATAGATTGAACATAATAATAGAAATAAAAATCCTGTTATATATAGGATAATAAATATGTTCATTTGGCTGTAATTCCTAACATTCGATTTAAACGGAGACGTAGTTCCTTCAAACTAAATGGTTTTTCCAAATAATCATTTGCCCCACTTTGTAATGCGATTGCTTTATCATTCTCAGAGCTTTTACTACCAATCATTAAACATAAATATTTTCTTCGGTCATAGTTAGTGCGCATTTTACGTATTATTTCAAATCCACCCATTTTAGGTAAAATACGATCGAGTATGATTAGATATCTTTCATTTTGTTTGTGCCAAGGATCATTTAAAAATTCTTCACCATCTGTATATACCTTTATTTCAACATCATATAATTCTCCACCTAAATCTGATAATTGATGATTTAACATTTCACGTATCAGTCGATCCTCATTAATGACAGCTATTTTTAGCCTACGATTCATCATCTCATTATTATTTCCCTTATCGTTAAAACGATCGATTGAATCCGTTAAATCAGATGTTAGTAAAGTTAAGCATTTTTCAGTTGTAATATTGGAATCTGGAATTTCAAGTACTTTATAATTAAAAGAAGCGTAGTGAATCTGATTTTCATAAGTGATCGGAACTTCCGAAAATGAAAGTGACAATCGGTTCATTAATTTTATTCCATCTGCTTTAACTGTTTTTGGAAGTAATAGTACAAACCCTTTGTTTTGGTAATGTGCTAACAAGTCGGTAGGTCTTAATTTACATTTTATAAATTGTAAAAAACTTTTTACGATTAAATTATCTAAACTATAGTCTTGTTTTTCATCAATGTTTACATATACTATCGAAAATGATTCGTAGCAACGTTTTAAATCCTCAAGTTGTTTAGTCACTTCATTTTTTAAATGACTATAATTGTATACTCCAGTTATTGGATCAATAAGAACTTGTTCTTTTATTCGATATCTTCGTTGAGCAAATTTATTAATATAATATTGAAGTTCTACTTCAGCGATTGATTCACTAATAACTGCATCAGGCATCAGTGCATTTACTGTCATATGATCAGTTATATTACAAATACAAATGGTTGAAATATACCGACTTTCACAAAAGTCTCTTAATTGATTAAATTTATCTATATTAAATGTTTCTACTAATTCTTCAATCAATATGATTAGTACATCTGGATTAACAAAATCTATTTTTTCAAAGAGAGTTACTATATTTTGAACAGGCTGAACCAATTTATAGTTATATTTATTTACATCACAAAAGTTTTGAAAATTAAATTTCTCTTCATTTCCTATAAACATTACAATAGGATTTTCAGCTAGAATATCATTCACTATTACCACCTGCTCACTTTAATCTAGTTAGTATTATTTTTCAAGAAATTGGTGAACATTCGCATTATGATTTTATTAATACATTTCGTGAATTAAACTCACTTTTAACGTTATAATTAACCACTTAAAGTTAAAAGCATACGAAGAATAAGTTAATTTTAACTCCGAACTAACAATCATTCAACGTTATTTTGAGTGGGAATTTAAGACACAATTACCAATAAATGAATAATGTTTAGATGACAATTCACAAAACAAAAAACCGTAATTCGAGCTTTTTCCAACTACGGTTTTCGATTTATTAAAGGGAACAGAAATTTTAGCAATTTTTACACTTTACATCTTTTCAATCAATTTATCTACGATTGTGTTAATTCTTCTATTTTGTTCCTCTATCATTTTTTGTTGCGATTTTAATGTTTCTCTATTCTCATCAATTTTACTTCTATTTTCATCAATTTTCTCTAATGCATGGTTCAATAGCTCAGTTCTTAAATCTAACACTTCAAATAATTGATCCAAACTTGATTTAATATCATGTAATAATTGAACTTCTAGTGGCTGAGATAGAGCCGTATTTTCATTAACACCATTGTTTTTTTGAAATTTATAAATTGAAGCAGAAACATTCACTTCTTTGTTTTCTTCTATAATATCGCTTTCTAACCATTGAAGTTTTATCATGATAACTCCATCTTGTAAGTAACGATCTAACACTTTAAACTTACCGCTTGCAGTCTCATGAATTGTTCCGGTAGCATATTTTCGTGAAGGTTTTATACCATCATTTTTAATCATTCGATTACCTCTCAGTATTAAAACTAAACGTTAATTAAACTATATTTAACTTTACCGAACTTACAAATTCACCGATTACATATTGATGCTTTTTTTAGTGATAATCTTAATTTGACCATACTTAACTTTTTTTATGTCTCTACCTATGTATTTTAAATGATGATTTACTTACTTCTATGTGATTTACTTCATCTTTCGCATATCAGAACTTAGCTTAAAGCATAATAATTGAATAAGTTTGAAATGCTTTCGGAGGAATAAAATGAAGCTTAGAAATAAAAAAACATTCACTTTAATACTGTTTTGTTTAATGATTGGCGTAGTGTACATACTATTCAATCAATCAAAAAATCGGACATTAAACAAAAATACTAATACCTACACGAATCAAATTAACAACATTACAATTCCCGCTCAAATTGGTAAAGAATATTTCCAAGTTTTTGATGAGAAAAAGATGCCATATGACCTCCTACTCAAAGGTGTAAATCTTGGAATTGCGAATCCAGGACATTTTCCTGGTGAAACAGCAATAACAAAGGTCGAATACTTGAGGTGGTTTAAAGAAATTGGAAAGATGAATGCAAATGTTATTCGAGTGTATACCATCCATCCTCCTGCTTTCTATGATGCATTATCTGAATATAATCAAAAAGCAAAACGCCCTCTCTATCTAATTCATGGAGTTTGGATTAATGAGGAAATGTTAAATTCACTTGGAGATATTTACAATAAGAGTCTTACTAAAGAGTTTCAAGATGAAATTTACCAAACTGTAGATATTATTCATGGCAAAGCAAACATTCTTCAAAAACCTGGTCATGCTTCGGGTAAATATCACTCAAATATTTCAAAATACGTGATTGGATGGATTTTAGGGATCGAGTGGGACCCAAATATGATGAAATCAACAAATGATAAGCATAAAGGAAATGTTGTTTTTAATGGTCAATACTTTCAAACAAACAATGCAACGCCTTTTGAGAATTGGCTCGCAAGTATTTTAGATAATACTGTGAAATATGAATCAGAAAAGTATTCTTGGCAACGACCAATTAGTTTTGCGAATTGGGTGACTACCGATCCGATTCATCATCCTAATGAACCTATGGAAAATGAAGATTTAGTTTCATTAGATCCAAATCATGTAAGCGCAAAATCATCATTGTATCCCGGTTATTTTGCTTCCTATCATGTATACCCATATTACCCTGAATTTTTGAATTATGAACTAGCATATACGAACTATATTGATTCCCGGGGAAAGAAGAATAGTTATGCTGGATATTTACATAATTTAAGAAACGTACATAATATGCCAGTTTTAATTTCAGAATTTGGAGTACCATCTTCTCGTGGAATGACTCATCGAAATCGCTATGGATGGAATCAAGGATTTCATAATGAAACACAACAAGGGAAAATCGTTACTCATCTGTTTGAAGACATTCAAACGGAGGGAATGGCAGGAGGAATTGTTTTTTCATGGCAAGATGAATGGTTTAAACGAACATGGAATAATATGGAATTAGATGATCCTGATCGACGTCCATTTTGGTCTAACGTTCAAACTAGTGAGCAGCAATTTGGTTTATTATCTTTTGATCCAAACAGTTCAAAAAAGGCCATCTCTGTTGATGGTGATTCAAGCGATTGGAAAAAAAATAAAATTAAATCAGCAAATATGAAAAACGCTAATTTTATAAAACCGCTTGATCAAAATGACACCGAACGAAAATTAAAGAATTGGTCAATAACTAGCGACGCGCGATCAATTTATTTTCTTTTAAATTTTGAAAAAACTAAACAACCTTTTGACTGGGCTAAAACAGGAGTAATGATTTTACTTGATACGATTCCAGGACAAGGACAACATCAACTACCAAATGACAATTCTGTTAAATCTAAAAATGGGATTGATTTTGTTATTGAATTAAATGGACCAAATAATTCTCACGTACTAGTGGATAGCTATTATGATCCATTTTATTATGAGTACGCTAATCTATTACATTACGCACCAATTGAACCGAATGTTAATAAAAAAGATAACGGTCTATATCATAAAGTCATGCTTGGATTAAATCGACCACTTGTTATTCCAAATTACAATGGGAAATCGCTTAACTTGCCTTTAGAGTTTTATGAAACAGGCAAACTAAAATTCGGTGATGGTAATCCAAATCATAAAAATTTTAATTCTTTAACTGATGTCTCCCTCAACGAAAAAGATCATGTATTAGAAATTCGGATTCCTTGGCAATTATTAAATGTGAGAGATCCAAGTACTCGTGAAATCATGGGAGATTTATGGAAAGGTGGGCTAAAAAGCCAAAAATATGTGAAAAAAATTCACGTAGCTATTCTTACGTATCGCCCTAATGGGTCAAATAAAGACTTATCCTACTCAACTGTAAGACAAAAAAATGGAAATCTTAAAAAAGGTGATTTTTTTTCTTATACGTGGAAAAAATGGGATTTACCTGTTTACCATGAGCGACTTAAACAATCTTACTACATCTTGAAAGATACTTTTCATAAAGCAGAGATAAATAAGTAAAATTCAAAAAAACCTCCGTTTATTCGGAGGTTTTTTTGTATACATTTGCACTAAGCAATTCCCTACATTTTCTGATCTTCTGCTTAATTTGTAAATTATCAAAGAAATATACTTCCGTTCCTGACCAAATAAATACCCAACAAACAATACTCAATATTCCTCCGATATATTCATGTTTACTTGAAAGCTTCAAATAAAACACACCAATTATAATCCCTATAACAAATAAGATAATTGTCTTTTTAATATTTCTAGTATAAACGAGCTCGTCTTCTTTCATAAGTTTCGAAAAAGAGTTAAATGTTGCCGATTTTAATGAATCTTCATCAATATTTTCTTGTCCATAATATGTAATCTTTATATTTTTTTGTTTTGCATTTTGTAGCTTTGAAATAATAAAATCTTCTAACTCTGAATTTAAATGTAAATCGTCAGTATTGTAATAGCTTGCAAATACGTTATCACTTTCATTTAAATAAATACTAATCCTAAATTCATCATTCATTTTCATTCTCCTTTCAAGAAGATACATTAAAAAACGCATTGATCTTACTCAATGCGTTTAGTTTCCTCATTTCGCTCTTATGTCTTCTACGGTTTATTAGGATTAGGGACAACTGGATTTGTAGTATTATCTCCATTGTTTTCACCAGTTCCTCCAGTACCTGTGCCTGTGCCTGTACCAGTTCCGGTTCCAGTTCCAGTTCCAGTTCCGGTTCCAGTTCCTGAATTCGTTTCGTCTCCTCCTTGATTTGAACCACCTTCACCAGTGCCGTTTCCGTTGCCTTGACCTCCTTCATTTGTTGGAGGTGTTGTAGGCTGCTCAGTCGATGTTAAATCTACTGTAACGGTAACAGGAGAACTCTTACCTTCAACATTTATAGCTATAATTGTTATTTTTACAACGTTGCCTGGGACGATTCCATTAATACTTGTAGCCATACCTTGAATTTTCTGAGTTTGGCCACTTACACCATTTACAGTATAATTTACTTCAAAAGTTGTTTTTGGTAGTAAGTCTGCTGGGTACGTCCAATTTATTGAAATATTGCTTGTTACAGGATCATAATTTGCTTTCACATTTTTTACAGATTGAATAACAATATCTTTAGGTATATCATCTACTTTTTCTCCACGAATATATAATTCATGACGTATTTCTTCGACTGACGAAGGTTTTATAAAAACAGCGTTTCGATTTCCATTAGCTGCTAACATATCCCTGGCGATAAATTTAGCAATACTGGTTGAACTTTTTCCAAGGAAATTATTTTTCTTATTTTTTTCATATCCTGTCCAAACTGCCATCGTAACATCAGATGAATAACCGATGAACCAACTATCTCGTGTTGCGTTATCAGGGAATCCATATTTTTGTTTTACTTGATCATCATAATTCGTAGTACCTGTTTTACCCGCCATATCAAGTCCAGGCACATTTGCTCTTTTACCAGTACCAAGTGCCGTTTTTACAACATCACGTAGCATATCTGTAACCATATAAGCAGTATAATCACTCATTGCTTGTTTTGGCTGAGTTGCAAATACTTTTTCTGTTTTATCTGGATAAATGATTTTTTTAACGGAATGGGGCTTATTATATGTTCCACCATTACCAAACGCCGCATATGCTCCTGCCATTTCCATAGCTGAGACGCCAGTGAATCCACCAATCGCATATGATTCATAAAATGTATTTTTCGGAAAATTAAAACCTAACCCATTACCAAATTCTCGTGATTTCTCGCTCCCTACTGCCTGAAAAGTTTTTAATGCAGGGATATTTCTAGAATCAACGAGTGCTAATCGAATTGAAATATTACCTTTATATCCTCTGTCCCAATTTCGAATTGGCGTTCCATTCGAGTATGAATAGGGTTCATCAAGAATTTGATGAAATGTCGACCATTTTAAATATTGAATGGCAGGACCGTAATCAAGTATAGGTTTAATAGAAGACCCTGGTTGTCTTTTAATATCTGTAGCAAAATTTAATCCACCAGAACTTGTGTTTCTGCCCGCTCCTACTGCGCGAACTTCACCAGTTTTTGTATCTAATAATACAAAGCCCGTTTGAAATTCATCACTTGGATAAAAACCTTTACCTCTTGCTAGAATCTCATCTGCTTTTTCTTGGGCTTTTGGATCTAAAGTTGTTTCAATTGTTAGCCCATCAGTATAAACATTGGCGTCGCTATTTTTATCAACTTCATTAACTACAACATCAATAAATGACTGAAATTTTGTACCACCTGATTCATGTACTTTTACTAATGATTTCATTGGGATAGCTTTTGCAGTATTGTATTGTGAATCAGTAATATAACCGTATTTTTTCATTTGACTTAAAACAGTGTCTCTTCTATTTTGTGACTCAACTGGATGTTTTGCTGGATTATAACTATTTGGAGCCTTCACCATACCTGCCAAAGTTGCGGCTTCAGGTAATGTAATTTTAGATAAATCTTTACTAAAATAAGTTTCACACGCTTTTGCTACACCATAAACACCGCGCCCTTTAAGTCCATTTGAAAAGTATACTTTATTTAAATACATTTCTAATATTTGATGTTTAGAATAACGTTGTTCTAATTTAAATGCTAAATACCATTCTTGCACTTTACGCTTAATCGTTTTTTGAGATGATAAAAACGAGTTCTTTACTACTTGCTGTGTGATTGTACTTCCACCTTGTGAACCAAATCCCCCAGTAATATTCGCTAAAACCGCTCCGAATACCCGACGAATATCGACTCCTTTATGCTTATAAAAACGAACATCCTCAGTCGCAATGAATGCGTCTTCAACTACCTTTGGAATTTCATTATAAGATACCTTTGTTCTTTGTTCTCTACCTAATTCCGCCACTACATTACCATCTTTATCTACTATTGTAGAAGAAAGGGGTACTTTTAGCTTCGATTCATCTAATGCGGGAGCTCCGCTTACTAAGTAAGCAAAAATTCCCACTCCTACAAGTATGAAAACAATTACAATTGATAATAATGTTACAGTAATTTTTTTCCATAAGCCTTCAGACTTTGTGGAAGGTATTTTTGAGGGCTTTTCCAGCCGTTTACGTTCCTCTCGCGAACGGTATTCATTTGCCATCTTAGTTCTCCTGCCTTTTCAGTAAAATAGAGCTGTTTGGAGCAACATATCATACTATTTATTACTAATTTATAAATAGTAGTATTTTCTACTGACTCTACTTTCATGTACCGAAGAACTCCTTTATCAATTAAAAAAAAGATAAACCATTTCTGGTTCATCTGTTTAAAGTAAATCTAATTTATTTTTCATTCGAAGTGAAGGTTTTATCAATAAATTCAATTATTTTACTCGTATACGACTCAGGCTCCTCAACAAAAGTAGTAATATGCCCATGTTCTGTAAGCCATAAGGTCTTTTCATTTTCTTTAGGAATTTGTTCAAAGATCATCTCGCTACTACTAAATGGTACTTTTGTATCATTCTTTCCATGAATTAACAAATAATTAGTAGATTTTCCTTTTTGAACAGACATAACTGGAGAAACTTCTTTAGGATCAATCTTTAATAAATGCTTCATTGAACGAAGAATTATTGAGGTAAAAGGTTTTTTAGGTAACTTAGACCATACGTTTAAATTGTCTTCTAAATAAGTTTGCAAGTCATGGAATGGACTATCTGCAATAACCCCTTTAATTTGCTGATGGACACTTCCAACTAGTAAACATGTTGCTCCTCCCATACTCCATCCAAGTAAAACAATTTCTTCCTGTTTTTTTTCTTGAATAACATAATCTACGGCAGAAGATAAATCATGTTGTTCATAAAATCCAATTCCTGTACGTCGACCACCAGATTTACCGCTATTTCGAAAATCAAACATTAGAACATTGTATCCTTTTTCCTGCAAAGATTTTACAATTCTAAGTCCATTTATCTTTTTTTGACTTCGCTCATCCGTGTATCCATGTGCAGTAACAACAGTTTTAGATGTTGGATTTTCCGCTGGTATCCACCATCCTCTAAGGACAACTTGATCTAGCTTACTTTGAAATTCTACTTCTTCAAAATGCAAATTGTAATCAGAAGGTGTTTCATTCGTTTTTCGCCTAAATGGATGTGTCAATATTAACCCGACTAAAATCGGAAGAAGAAAGAAAATAAATGGTGACAAAATTAACATCCAAATAAAATATTTTTTAATTTTTAATCGCTCCATGATCCACACTCCGTTTGTCATACTAGGCAAATAGAAGTTCTTCTATTTAAGTTATGATATAACTTAGACTTTGTTAGTTAAATATGCATAAATTGTGACTTTTTGAGTATCTTCTACACAATTAAAAGGGTGTCTAAAAATCATTAAAGCTGATTTTTAGACACCCTATAATTATATGTTTTATTAGGTCAATATACAATTTATAGTCGTGTTAATTTCGATACATCTTCCATTATACTGTCTTGTGGTCCCTGTTTACATGTTTATACGACTAATACTGTGATTACCACTAGATAAACTCTTCTTGTGGCTTTTCAATCATTGCTTCTGCAGCCGTATTAATAAATACAAATTCCATTTTTCAATTTAAATAATAACAACCTTGAGCCATTTTATTAAATACTTCATGTAAGTCAACATAATTAATTAATTTATCATCTTCATTTAATGGTAAATTACAATTTGAATGCAAAGTCATCAAACTCCTTCCATATTTGATGACTAAATTCTATGATGTTCCAGTATTTTCTATATTAAGTATATTATATGTATATCTGAATTTTCAGAAACAACTCAAAACTTCAATTTCATTCAAATATAAAAAAATTTCTATGTTTATTTTAAAATTACTTTTAAACACTAGAGGAAAATGACCTTACTTCTTTTTTTTAAAACTAAATCCATGTAAAAATCCACCTTTTTGGCGTTCTTTTACAATTATTAGAAGTAAACAAAATAAATAGAACAAAATATGATCATTGTTCTTTACTACTAGATTGCTCATGATTTTCAAAATACAAAAACCTGCAAATACACCATATACAAAATGTAAAATATCTCTATACACAAAAAACCCCCTCATATTTATCCTATGAGCCATAGGAGAAATATAGAAGGACAAAGTTATTGCTATAGAAATTATTGCTACATTATTTACAATTTAATCATTATTCTTATTCATCATTCCAATTGCTTTTTGTACAGAACGTATAATTCCTATATAACCAGTACATCTACAAAGATTACCTGATAGTGCTTCTTTGATTTCTTCTTCTGTTGGATTTGAATTTGTGTCAATGAGTGCTTTAACAGCCATAATCATACCTGGGGTACAATATCCACATTGATACCCACCCTCTTCTAGGAATGCTTTCTGAATGGGATGGAGATCTACATCTGCTAAGCCTTCAATTGTACATATTGAAGTATTGTTTACTTGATAAGCCATCATCAAACATGAATTAACCAGTTTATTATCCATATGAACAGCACATGCACCACATCGACCAATTTCACAAGAGATTTTTGTTCCCGTCATATTTAACTCTTCTCGTAAAATGTCAAGTAATCGTGTGGTAGGTGAAACATGTAATTTTTTTTCAATATTATTTAATATTAAATTAAGTTCAAGCAAATGAATAGGTTGATCTTGATTATTTTTATTCGTCCCCATTAGCTCATCTCCTTGAATTAATTAATTGCAATAAATATTCTGGTGATATTGGTAATTTATTTATCCAACAGCCTGTTGCATCAAAGATTGCTCTAGCAATTGCTGGAGCAACAGCAACTGTACCGATTTCTCCAACTCCTCTAGGTCCGAATGAATCTCCTTCTTCAAGATTTTCTATTGGTAATACATTTAATTTATATGGAATATCACAAATTGTTGGTATTAGATAAGTATCAAAATTATCAGATACATATTCACCGTTTTCTATTAATGAATTTTCCATCAATGAGTAGCCTAATGCCATCACACCTCCACCTTCTATTTGTCCCTTATAACCAAGTGAATTGACAACTGGACCAGCAGCAACAACTTGTTCTAGATCTGTTACCTTGACTTTACCAGTAATGAGATCAACCTCAACCTGTGCCAAAACGGATGCGAAGGAATAAAGAAAGTGACTACCTCCAACTTTAGCATCAGGACTTATAGGAAAATCAAATGAAGTTTGAACGAATATTGCTTGTTCTCGTGGCGCATTCCGAGCAAGCTCTTCATAAGTGATAATTAATTTACCTTCTCTTCCGTTAACCTGTAACCAAATCCCATTTGGACCCATATAAAGATTTTTAATAGGTATTCTAGTAACTTGTTGGGCTAGTTCAAGAATCTGATTTTTAAATGAAGCTTCCATTCTTTTTAAAGAATGCCAAACCATGCTAGTAGCTCTCGATGCTGTAGAAGAACCGCTAATCGGTACTAAATCAGTGTCACCAACGATGATATTAATATCTTGAACCGAACAATTAAATTCATCAATTAATAATGTTTCGATTACTGCAAGTAAACCTTGACCACATTCTTCAAATCCAAATGCTGCTTCAATTTTACCTTTTCGTGTAAAAGATAAACGACCTCCAGCGGGATCTATTCTATCTACTCCAAGCCCACCGCCATGCATTGTTAATGCAATACCCTTTCCATAGACCTTCCAATTTTGACTACTATCATTTTCATCAGAATTTTTTAGTAAATGGGTTTTTGATATATTATTTAATACATCAAAAGCACCGTTTGTAGGTACAATTTTTTGACCTAATGGCCCTAAATCATTAGTTTTTCTTAAATTTTTAAAACGGAATTGGGTAGCATCCATTTTTAGTTTTTCAGCAAGTCGATCTATTTGCCCTTCAAGAGCAAATGTAATTTGATTGCCACCAAACCCTCGAAATTCACCAGCTACCCCATTATTCGTAAAAACTGAATATCCTTCAATTTCAATATTAGGTATTATATATGGTCCCGGTGCATGCTCTATTGCAAAATCTAAAACTGCTGGACCTAATGTTGCATATGCACCAGTATCAGCAATAATTTTTACTTTATGTGAAATAATTTTCCCATCTTCTTTTACACCCGTTTTCATTGTAATTTTCATAGGATGACGCTTTAAACCTGATTTAACGGATTCACTTCTACTTTGGTGAACTTTTATTGGACATTTTGTTTTTAAAGCTAACAAGGCACCATATGGCTGAATATTTAATTCATCTTTACCTCCAAATGAACCACCCATTGGGCTAGAGATAATTCGAATATTTTCTTCTGGTATATTTAGGATCCTTGACAACTGAAACCGATCTTTAAAACCATGCTGGGTTCCAACATAAACTGATAGATTACCATTTGTTTCAGGGACAATTACTCCACCTTCAGTTTCCATATATGCATGCATTTGCCTAGGTAATTCATAAGTTTCTTCTACAATCACACAAGCATCTTGGAAGCCAAGTTCCACATCTCCAGTTTGATATCTGGCATGATGTAAAATATTTCCTTTTTCGTGTAATAAAGGAGCATCATGGCGAAGCGCATACTCAGGGCTATCTATAACAGGTAGCTTCCTATATTCAACTTTAATCAATTGTAATGCCTGTTCAGCGATTTCTTCTGTATCAGCGGCAATTGCTACAATTGCATCACCAAGATATCTTACCCGATCTTTACATAAAACCGGTTGGTCAGGAAAAATTAGCCCGAAACCATTTAAACCAGGAATATCCTCATAAGTAACAACAGCCCTTACGCCCGCAATTTTTTTAGCTTCTTCAATTGAAATTGATAAAATTTCAGCATGTGGTTCAGTACTTCTTAACACTTTCCCATATAACATGTTGGGAAAAGAAAGGTCAGTAAGATATTTCATATTACCGGTCACCTTACCTAGACCATCAGGACGTATTCTTCTTTCTTTATTTGAAGGAATCATGTCTTTACTCATTCGTCCACCTCTTATTTACTAGGTAGTTTAGCAATCTCGGAAACTATAATATTAGTTGTAATCGCTTGTTTATAGTTCGAAGAAGAAAAGTGATCAGAAGGAGGTTTAAATTCCTTATTGATTAAATTTGCAATTTCTTTTAATTGAACAGATGGAACGAATAAGCCTTTAATATACTCTTCAGTATTAACTAATCTTTGAGGCAAAAATGAGTTACCACAAACTACTAAACGAACTTGTTCCATTACTTTTTTTTCATTCATCTTAAAATAACCAGATATTGTCACAATGCTTTGGCAGAAAACCTCGCGTAATCCTATCTTTTTATAAAAAAAATAATCATTGGACTTCTTTTTTTTCACTGGTATACTAATGCTCACAAGAATGGAGTTTGATAAAAAGTCGCTATCTTTTATACACTCTGAAAGTTGTTTTACTAACAATTCGTTTCCATCATACAAAGTTAGATGTGCATCCAATACAATTAAAGCAGGGATGACATCACCGTGGCGATTTGCTATATTTCCCCCAATTGTTGCTCTATGACGAACAGCTGGAGATGCAATATTTCGAACAGCTTCTACTAATAAAGGGACTTTTTCTAAAAATATTGGATTATTCCTACAGCAGTCTAAAGTGGTTAATGCTCCAATTTGGATAAAGGTTTGATCATTTTTCCGAATTAACTTATATTCCTTCATGTCTTTAATGTTTTCTATACTTATTAAATTTTCAGGACACTGGATCCCCTTTTCCCAATGAGTTTGTAAAAGAGTTCCCCCTGCAATATAGCAAGAATTATTATAAAATTGCTGTTTTAGAATGTATGCTTTTTCAAGTGAATCTGGAAACCAAACACTAGGATAATATAAGCTTGCATCTCCTTTTCGAATCAAAAATTAAATTCAACTCCCTTCGCAACATCATATGCCTCTTTTGTATCAATATCAAAAAAGTCCCACTTATTCTCAAACTCTACTAATAATCCTTCTAACTTAGTTTGTTTTCGAATAAGAGTTCTTGCTCCTTCATCTCCACTTAGCATGAATAATTCCGGTAATGTATTCGTAGAAAAAATAATTGGTGGTCTAGGAATCCCTTGAAAGCTTGCAGCCAAAAAAGGAATAGAAGGGTTTTCACATGTACGTTTTATATAATTTTGATGTATTTCATTAATCGTTTTTATAGATAAAAAAGGCTGGTCTGCGAGGAGAATCATAATACCTAAAGGATTCATTTTAAGAGCAGCAGTTAAACCACATTTTAAAGAAAATGATTGTCCTTGGTTAGCGTTGCTACATTGTACATGAGTCCAATAATCACGATTAGGTAATTGAAAAAGATCTCTATCAATCCAATCTAGGGAATCATGTTCTTTCGTAACAACAAAAATATGTTCAATATTTGATTTGATAAATTGACGTAGGCCATAGCTTCCAATTGTAGATGAACCTAATGGAAGAGCGATCTTATTCTGTCCCATTCTTTTACTACTTCCTGCTGCAAGTAATATAGCGATGACACTATTTTTATCCATCTTTTGGCTTCCTTTTTGGTCTCTGTTTTTGAATTAATTCCGCAACAATGCTGATTGCAATTTCTTCTGGACCCTCAGCACCAATAGGAAGCCCAGCTGGACTGCTTATTTCTGAATTTATTGTAGTCCCATCCAAAAGTCGTTGTAATCGTAATTTCCCACCGAGTACCCCTAAATACTTAAGATTCACATTTGAAATATGATTCAATATTTCCTTGTCCTTTTGAAATTGATGCGTAATGACAATAACTGAATCTAAATTAGACAATTGAAGGTTTGGAATGATCTCAATTGGAAAACCAACAAGTATTTCATCTGCGTTTGGAAAGATCTCTTTCGAACAAAATTCTTCTCGCCAATCTGTTATCGTTACAAAAAAACCCGCTAAAGATGCAAGTTTTACTAAAGGAATCGCATCCTTACCAGCGCCAAACACAATTAAGCGAGGTTTCGGATTGAAAGAATGTAAATATATATTCGTTCCGACCTGTTCTATAGTTCTAAGCCCACTCTTCATATTTGTAATATGTAATTCATTTAAAACACTCTTAACCTGCTCTAATTTTCGCTCATTGCAATTACCAAAAAAAGTCTTATCATCGACCATGAACATAGTCTCAACTTCATCATGATCATTTGATAAAACTTTCATCATCGTTACCTGATTGCCATTCAAAAGAAATAATTTTAATCTAGCTAGCAAATTAAACAAACTTTCATCAACTGGCTCTAAAAGCACAGTAACGATACCATTACAACCTGCCCCATTTCCCCACGATAAATCGTCTTCTGCACTCATATCATAAATAACAGTCTGAGGTGTGTTTTTTACCCTAGTTTCTTGAATACGATAAGAAAGATCTGTTTCAAGACAGCCAGCGCTCAATAAACCAACCCATTTACCATTCCCTTTAAACAACATTGATGTTCCTTCTTTTCGATAAGCAGAGCCTTCTACATGAATAATTGTAGCTAAAACATCATCTTCAAAAGGTGAAGAAATTTCTTTTAGTATCTCATGGATACATTCCATTAAGCCCCTCCTTGATATAAACTAGTCATTCCAAATATAACAAAGTATTTTTAGTAAATATTAATATATAGTTCTATGATTATCTTGTTATGTCTCGATTCAAAATTAATTAATATAAGAATTAACAATCGTTCATATAAGAACTTGTTTTTCAAAAAATTAGCATCAAATATTTTTAACTTATGAAAAAGTTCTAAGCAATTAATTGAGTTCATTGAAACTATAAAATTCTATTACCTATTTAATATTTTAAAAAAACTAAAAAAAGCTAGCCATATTGGTTAGCTTTTTACCGACTTTATTTATGAAATCTCAACAACTTTTGATGGATTGTTTAATTTATATTTAACCTCTTTGTTTAATTTCTTATCAACTACTTTACCATCAAATTGATATGTTTTACCGACTTCTAATTCCGCTGCTTTTAATGATTTGCTTAAAGAGCACCAGGCATTACCAATTTGTAATTCTGGATCTGCCTTAATGATTATATTTTCCCAAATAACAATTTCTTCTTCACTGTCATTAAAATGGTTATACTTTGTACTAAATTCTTTTACTGTACCATTGAAATGTGATTTTTCTGTTGGTAAAGTAATTGTTATTTCTTCTTTCTTTTCAGCTTTTTTCTTTGGAGTCGCTTTAGAAGTAGCTTCTTTTGCTTTAGTTTCCGTTTTCTTTTCTTCTACTGGTTTTGAATCACTCTCACCCACTGTATAAACTTTCTTAAAGCTAGGCGATTGCATTTCCTTCAAATAGGCTGGATGTATACAAGATAAATTGCCATCTGCAAATTCAATAATAATTGTATGATACTCATCTGTAACTCCGTATGTTTCATAACCTACCAGTTTTACATTCATTTGAAAATCTTGACCTTTAAATAAAAAATCATATTTTGGATTTTTATTAAATAATCCCCAAGTTCGTCCTTTTTCTAAGTAATCCTCATCTGATAAAAATGTTGTATATTCCCCTTTTGGAGGTATGTATTTAACTAATTCACTTTTTTCTTTTTCAATTATATTATCTTTCATTTTAAAAGCTCCTTTTAGTATTTCTTTTACTTTATTTCCAATTTTTTGTTGTTGCTTTAATCGTTTTATGAAGAAATTATAGAGTAGTTTTGAGCTTTTTGTCCATCTTATTGGTAAAAGTATTTTTTTGTTCAGTATATTACGGTACATGAAATTTCTATTATTTATATTCTTTTTTATTTTTTGTTATTAATACGGTACTTGAAATTCCCCTTTTGTTTGTACTATTTTTTTTATTTTTTATCATCATTACGGTATATGAAATTTTCTCAAAATAAAAAACGTCGATTTTTTAACCGACGTTTTAAAGATTAAAATTCAACTTTATCGAAATGATAACAATTCGTTAAATAAGAATCATTTGAATTTACGACAATTTTTTGGCAATAATCTTCTAAAACTTTAGTAGCTGCAACAAATTTACCCATTGCAAACGTACCTTTTCTATACTTATCAGATTGCACTCTAGAACTATCAAATCGATAATAAATTAATTTTCCATTAAATTGATATTCGGTAATTACGGGATCACCTTTCGTTGTAAATTCGACAAACCGTATAAAGTCTGGCTTTTTATTCTTTACATTGTTAACAAATCGTTTAATCTGTGCATTTTGATTTGTATTTCTTCCTTTAACAATTACATCCCCATTTTTTAGTGCATCTTTTTTACTATAAGCAGCTGGAATCTTGTTCGTTTCCTTCTCACCATAATTTTCAATTTCTTTCTTTAACATCTCTTTTGACAAAACACTTGCCTCTGCGTCCAAAATATGATTGAAGGGTAAGCTAATAAATGTGAATACAATTAACGTAATAAAAAATTTAAACATTTGAAACCTCCAATATTTATAATAATACTGGTTAGTTTTTCCATTAAAATACTTAATATACAAAGCTGAACATGATTAAGAGGTCACCTTAAAAGTCAGTGTATTTGACTAATAAGTGGCCTCTATTTATTTCGAGAAGTATTGTTGATCTACTGCTATTTGAGTAGAGTTTTTAAACCTTTATTTTTAGAAATTAAAAAGACTACTTTACCTACATTTGGACTATTTTATGAAGAGTATGAACTATTTGAACTCGAATGTGAATGTCTACGATGATTTCGTCTAGAAGATGAAGAATGTTTATGATAATTTTTTGATGAAGAGTGATGATGTCGTTTTTTATGCTTACGGTGACGTCGGTTAGAACTAGAGCCAAATATGGACCTAAAAAAACCTAATTGAAGTGTATCAATCTCAAACGAAAATCGCCCTACATCAACAATTCGAATTTCACCATCATTTGTTAACATTAAATTGTGATTATGTAAATCAAATGCATATAATCCTGCTTTTTGAGCATCAATCACAGCTTGATTAATCTCTTTTTCAAACTGTTTCTGTATATTTTTGTCATGCCCAACTAAGTCGTACAAAGTCTCTCCAATTACCCTTTCACTTACCATATAATCATTTGTAAAGGTATGGACTTTAGGATAATAAATGCTTTTCTCAAGTAGATGTAGTTTTATCCCATCATCTCGACTTTTTCCATCTGCTTTAAATACTTTAATAACGTAATCATCTCTTGAGTATACATCTCCATCTTTTCCACTTGCTAAGTAATCAAAGTGATCCGCATGTTCACCATATAAAGAAAAATTGTTAATTTCCTCTAACAGCGATTGTTTCATTTTTAATCCCCTTTCAAATTGCACATCTTCTACAAATTAAGCAATTAAATTAAGAAATTACTTTTTACAATATATTCCCTAAGAATTCTCATTTTACCTATCTAACTGCATAATTTCTTTTCTATTTTAGCGTTTTCTTTTGTGTTCAAATTTTAAATTATGAGGTTTTAAATATATTTTGGGGAAACTACTTCTATTAAATTAAAGCTAAATCAGCAATTTCATTTTTAATGTACTTAAAATGCTCTTTTTTTGAAAAATAATTTAGGAGTGAATCTATAATGCATGAAATAATTATGAGCTTGTTGGCAGGGTTAATTGTTGGAGTTGTTTTTACTCTTATTAAATTACCAATCCCTGCTCCTCCAGTATTTTCTGCGATATGTGGAATTATTGGCGTATGGGGAGGCATGAAATTAGTGCAATTATTTATTTAAATAACTTAATACTGATTAATGATATTTTTAATTTGATTGGAAATAATAATATTGCTAATTAGAAATTTATTCTACATTTTGTAGTTTGGAGGAAAATTAATGACATATATAATTGCAATTATCGGCATCATTCTCTTACTTGCTATTTCCTGGTCAATGTCGAATGATAAAAAGAATATTAATTATAAAGCCGTAATCATTATGTTAGTTGTCCAATTAATTTTAGCTTGGTTTATGCTCAATACATCCATTGGACAAACGGTTCTTAAAAAGATTGTTGCATTCTTTAATAAAGTTTTATCATTTGGTAATGAAGGTATTGCTTTCGTATTCGGTGATTTATCAACAAAAGGTTATTTCTGGATTAACGTATTAATGATGATTGTCTTCGTATCTTCATTATTATCAATTTTAACTTATACACGAATACTTCCATTAGCAATTAGATACATTGGTGGTGCAGTTGCTAAAGTAACTGGATTACCAAAGATTGAATCTTTTGTTGCGGTAAATAGTATGGTTTTCGGTGATACAACTGCCATTCTTTCAGTAAAATCCGAATTACACAAACTGACACCTAACCGTTTATTCGTAGTTGTAACGTCTTCATTAGTAGCAGTTTCATGTTCAATTTTAGGTGCTTATATGCAAATGATTCCTCCAGAATATGTACTAGTTGCACTACCGATTAATGTGTTCTCAGGTTTAATACTATCATCAATGGTAAGTCCTGTTACATCAGAACAAGATGAAGAAATTAATGTTAAAGACATGATTAAAGAAAAATCATTATTTGAGGCAATAGGTAACGGTGCTCTTGATGGTGGTAAAGTTGCACTAATTGTTGGTGCAATGCTAATAACTTATATTGGTTTACTAGCTATGATTAATTTCGTTTTCAATTCAATTTTCGGAATGACATTTACTGAGATATTAGGATATGTATTCGCTCCAGTTGCGTACATAATGGGAATCCCAACTCATGAACTAGTACGTTCAGGATCAATAATGGGAACAAAAGTTGCTGCAAATGAGTTTGTAGCGATGCTTGACTTCCAAAAACTCATCCCTAAATTATCGACGAAAACCGTTGCGATTGTGTCAGCATTCTTAGTATCATTCGCAAATTTTTCTTCAATTGGTATTATATACGGTGCGATTGCTGCGATTGATAAAAAACAATCAGAGCTTTTTGCTAAAATTGGTTTAAAAGTTTTATTAGTTGCTACATTAGGTTCAGTTTTAACTGGAACAATCGTAGGATTATTTGTTAGATAATACTTAACAGCTCATTTTTAAAACCTATTATTTTAAAAAAAACCGCCGAGGCTTTTTATTAAGTTCTCGGCTGGTTTATTTTAAAAGAACCATGAATCTTTACGAAGTTTCAATTAATTTTTAAAACACTATCTTCAATTCTAATACTCAAAGTAATCCCTACTCAATGGTTGACTTGAACCTCTAATGATTGAATTCACGAAATTCTTCGGAGCTGAGTAAGCTTGCTAGTGTATTTCTTTAACAGTAATTTATTGTATTTATGTGAATATCAGATTTGGGATCCTATCAAATAAAAGACACTACAAAATTTATTCTGTTTGCTCCATATAAGAAAAGTAAAGAAAATCAGCGTGTTGGCTGCATCCACTTGTATCTTGACAATGCATATCTATAAACTCACTCCAGTAAATCTATTTGCTTTTATCTATTCAAAAGAGTGCTTTGATTCAAAAGTAACCGGAATTACATATCGTTTTTCTTTGTTTAATTAAAAACAACAAAAATATTTACTGTAAAGCGATTGTTAATTATAGCGTTGAAGTTTTTTATGTTCCATTTTCTTTAAATGAAATCTTAAAGGACTTGAAACATAAGTACACAATATTATCGATTTTATTATTTTAAAGTATTCAAATAAATTACGGTACGTGAAATTACTTTTTTTCTTAAACTATTTATTTTATTTAAAAATACACATTACAAAAAATAAACTTGCCTCATTTTTTTCTAATTTATTCAATAGGTAACGTTTTACAATTTCACGCTATTTTTTCTAAATATAATTTAATAGACATTTTAATATTTGTATTAATAGACTTCATATTGAAATAAATTGTTCTAAAAAATTCATATGAATAATTATAAAATCCCGTTAAGATATATCTTATGTTTATTTTAGTAATTGAAATTATTTTTTTTACGAACGATTGATCGTTATCATTCAATCTTGGTAATTTAATTAAATATAACTAGCATGAATACGAAACTAAGATACTAGTTTTAAGGAGATTTTATTATGCAATTTGTTACAATACTCATATTATTCTTATGTACCTTTTTTCCTCTCTTACATATGATTAATGCTCTTCCCATTTTTTTAAAACGTAAGAAAATAATACATAATCAAGTACGAAAAAATAAAAGGATTAGCATTCTCATTCCATGTTATAACGAAGAAAGTATAATCGAAACAGCTATAAAAGGTATGAAGATATTAGATTACTCAGCAAAAGAAGTTATTTATATAAACGATGGATCCCAAGATAATACAATGAAAATCTTACATGAACTACTACGTCTTGTACCGGAAGATCGAAAAATATCCAATCAGTTAAAAAGTAATGAAATCAAAAACTTCTATAAGTCTACTGTTTTCCCTAACGTTTACGTAATTGACAAACTCAATGGTGGTAAACATGACGCATTAAACGCTGGAATAATGTATTCAAAAAATGAATTAGTAGTAACTTTAGATGCAGATAGTATTCTTGCTGAAAATGCATTACAAGTGTTAAATGAAGTATTTCAAGATGATAATGTAATTGCAGCAGGTGGAATGGTGCACCCACTTCAAGGAGTTCGATTTAAGGAAAAGAAAGTCGAACGCACTTTATCCGTAAATCATGTCATTCGATTTCAAGTTTTTGAATTCATAAAAGGATTCTATATTAATAGAGTTTCACTTGCTAAATTCGATGCACTCTCAGTTATTTCTGGTGCATTCGGGGTTTTTAATAGAGAAATTTTGCTCAAAGTTGGTGGATACAGAAAGACTTTAGGCGAAGATATCGACATTACTTTAAAATTTCAACAATACATTTTAAAAAATCCTGGCTTGCGTTTGGTATTTGTGCCAAATGCAGTTTGTTATACCGAATGTCCGGAAACCTGGAAGGATTTATTTAAACAAAGGATTCGTTGGCAAAAGGCTTTTATTGACTGTATCGTTTATTATTTTCCGATGCTTATAAAGACATTTTTGTTCCGTACTGTTTCTTTCTTTATGCTAATTGATTCGTTTATTTTAGGTACAGTTGCAATTTATTTTACGATTTTCAATTTAGGTTATATGTTCTTCACAAATTTAAAACATGCTCAAAGTCTCCTACTAATCTATTTGCTTGGAGTCGTATCTCTAAATTTAATTTACAGTCTATTTGCTTTGTATTTAGCACGCTATTACGGGGTTGAATTTAAAGGGAAAGAAATGATACGTTTAGCGATCACAATTATTTTAGACTTATTTGTCTACCGTTTTGTAACGCTATTTTTCGTACTAATTGGTACAGTTTCATATTTTATTAACCGGAACGATTGGAACAAGGTTTCAAGATCCGGGAGGGTTTATGATTTAGAAAAGGATAAAGGAATGGTGAAGGTTGGATAAAAAACTTGTTATTGTATATGCAATTCTTATTTCATCATTCATGATTGCATACCCATTTATGAAGAGTAGTGCATCTTATTTGTCAGAACCAATACAACAAAATAACTTACTTCAAACTTATAAGTGTAAACCTTTGAAACAAACACCACAAAATATTCAAAAACAACAAAATAAAGCTAATATTATTTTTACAATGGATGATGGGTGGGAAACTCAATTTACTAAAGGGTTTCAAATTTTAAAAGATAAAGGGATAAAAGGAAGTATAGCTGTCATACCAACAAAAGTTGGTACTGAAGGATATATGTCATTAAGTCAATTAAATACCTTATATTCATCAGGTTGGGACTTGATGAACCATACAAATTCACATCGACATTTAGCAAATTTAAATAAGCAAAAACAAAAAAAAGAATTAAATGATGCACGTAAATGGTTAAATGGACATTGTTTTAAAAGAGCAAGTAATATTGCAGTTTATCCATACGGTTCTTTTAATCAAGAAACTCTGAAACTCCTACAGGAAGAACATTACCGAAGTGCTCGAACCATTAAGGATGGAATTCAAACAAACGATATCAAAAAATATGAAGTGCGTACAATCAATTTACTTCCTAGTACTGATATTTCATGGGTTAAGAATCAGATTGATTTAGCAATTCAATCGAAACAAACAATTGTATTTACGAATCATCGGTTTGATAAAAAAGCTGATAAAGCACAAATGAATTTTGATCCTGAAAAGTTTAAAACGATTGTTAATTATGTAGTAAGCAAAAAAGAAGAGCTCAACATTTTAACATATTCTGAATGGTTGGATTTAAAAGAGATAAAATGAGTTGCTTTGGCAGCTCTTTTTTTTATCTACTCCACAAATAAAATAAGAGATGGGAAGTCACTTTCTTACGTTCTTCCCATCTCTTATTTTAAAAAACTGGTGTAATTCGTACTAATTTACTTGAATATTAGCTTTATGTACTTTTGATTTATTCGTAATAACTTGGATGATAATACAGACTAAAAGAATAACCAATAGTATAGCAGAGGCAATTTGTGTTCCATTTGCTAAGCCTAATCCACCTTTTTCTTGAGGTTTAATTAAGAAATCTCCGAAAGTTGCTCCGAACGGTCTTGTCAAAACGAATGCTACCCAAAATAAAAACACTCTATTTAAGTTTGTAAACCAATACGCTAAAAGGATTATTAATATTAATCCACCAGTAAGCATAGCCCCTTGAGCAATAGTTAGTCCTAATCCATGTTCTAGGTAACTTCCTCCACCTGCTAGTGTACCTACTCCTTCAGATTTGTGTGATAAAAAATCACCTGCGGCTGTGCCTAAAGTATTAGACACAAGAATAGCTATCCAATATAGAACCTCTACCCTCTTCGTTGCAATATTTTTAACATTTAATGTTGGTTCAGTAAAATACCAAAATATAAAAATGATAGCTAATAAGCTTATTAGTATAAGTGAACCCTTCATATAACCTAAACCTAATGAACGATCCATATAATCAGAAAATGCTGTACCAGCAAGACTAGTAGATAGAATTACAGTCCAATAGACTGATGGAACATATTTCTTAACAATCAATTGAATAATTAAAAAGACAGCAAATATCCCCACGAAAAACAGAAAAGGGGTTAAATAATTATCTTCCGCTCCAGGTACAGTAACCAAATCACTACCTGTTTCTCCTAGTGTTGTTGCAGCAATCTTCATAATCCAAAACAATAGTGTCAATTGAGGAATTTTGCTAACAGACGATTTTACAATTTCTTTTGCAGTTGTCATTCTACATATCATTCCCTTTCATATTTAATTTAAATACAATTAATAATCCCATAGAATTATGAAAGGAAAATGAAAATGGTAAGTTTTAACAATTATTCTCTCGCTTTTTTTTGGATTACGATCCCTACAAAGCACTTTTTTTATGAATGCTATTTATATAGAATTGAACTCTTCATGGAAAATTTGCATTCCGGTCAATAAATATGTCCGCTCGAATACAATTCATAAAAAAAGCTTATGTTATTTCTTTCGATCCTTAGATATTAATCTATTTATCATTCCAACACTACAGCCAAAAATAAAAAGTATTAGACAAATTAATACATTGCTAATTTTCCCATTCATTGAGGTGTATATGATCACTGAAAAAATGCAAATAATAATTAAAAGTATCATGTCTAATTTTTTCATAACAACCTACCTTTAAGTAATAAATTTTTACTTGATTAAAAGTTTAATAAAATTATCTATTACTTTAATAGTAAGCGTCAATCGGGTTATTTTAAGCTTATTCTATCAATAACTTTAGAATCCCATTATAAAATTCGACACGATTTGTTATTAAATTAAAGCAAATTTTTACTAAGCAATAATAAAGGAGCCGAAATTTCGACTCCTTTGTAAGGGATTTATATTCTATTATACAATCGATTTATTAAGGAAATTAGTTAATGCCTCAACGATCAGATTATGATCATCTTCCTGAGCTAAGCCCGAGACAGTAATCACACCAATTACTCCTGAACCTTCAATTTTAATTGGAAATGCTCCACCATGCGTTGCAAATTCAAATGGACTAGCTGAATAAAAATCATAATATGAGCGATTTTTCATTTCATTGTAAAGCCTCATATAATAAGAGCTACAATGATGACGTAAAACAACATTTGATTTTCGTTTAATCCATATATCTTGGTCTGGAGCAGTATAATCCATTGCATAATGGAATACCGTTTGACCGTTTTTCACTATATTTATAGCAATTGGTTTTTCAAGACTTTTAGCTGATTCAATAATTGACAATCCAATTTCTAATGCATCTTTATTAGAAAAATTTTTAAAGATTAGATTTTCTTCCTGTTTTCTTACTTCTTCAAGCTTTGTTTGGATATTTTTGTCCATACTTCCCCCTATTATAGATAAATAACTTTCTTTTCTTCACTACTTTTAAGTGCTGCTTCAATAATTTTAATAACTTTTAAGCCTTCTTCACCTGTAACTGGGGCTTTTTTACCTTCCAAAATGCTTTCAGCGATTTTCTTATAATAAGTTGTATAAGAGCCTGGTAATGTGACAATCGTTTCTTCCATTTCCTTTTCCCCTTCTACAGTGAAGAGTTTACCGTAAAATTGTGGTACATCATCTCCCCATCCTTGTTCAGTAGGATTTTCACCTTCTTTTAGTGCAGCTTCTTGTCCATCGATTCCGTACTTTATAAAGCTACCTTTATTACCATGAACTTGAAAACGTGGTCCGTTACTAGGAATGATCGAACCGGAATGTAAAATTACACGTAGCTTGTCATAACCTAATATGATATGGAAGTAATCATCTGTTTCGGCATTTGCTCTTTGTGCAAAAACATCTGCTGAAATGAATTGAGGCAGTCCAAAAAGGTTTAAAGCTTGATCAATTAAATGCGAACCTAAATCATATAGCATACCAGATCCAGGACCTTGTTGTTCTCTCCAACGATTTCTAACTTCTGGTCTAAATCGATCAAAATGAACTTGGTATGTATTGATTTCTCCTAATACACCATCATTTATTAACTTTTTAACGGTTAAAAAGTCATTATCCCATCTTCTATTATGATACACGCTTAAAAGTAAATTCTTTTCTTCAGCAATTTTGTTTAGTTCTTCTGCTTCCCATGTCTGTATTACCATTGGCTTTTCTAAAATCACGTGCTTTCCAGCTAATAAACTTTGTTTAGCCATTTCAAAATGCATTCCACTTGGAGTGGTTATGACAACTAAATCAATCAATTCATCTGCAAGTACATCCTCTAAAGCACTTACTACTTCGACTGCTCCTAAATCTTTTTGAACTTCCTCTTTTTTTGAGCTAACAACTTTTGACAATTCAAATTCCTCTAATGCTTTAATAAATGGTGCATGAAATGTAGCACCTGAAAATCCATATCCAACTAGACCAACCTTAATTTTTTTCATCTAAAAACAGCTCCATTTCTTCCTCTACTACGATTAAATGTATATTATTTTCAATTATGTTTCTTTTAAATTCTTCATCGGGATCTTTGTCGGTAATAATTACATCAATATCCTTTATATTACAAACTTTATGCAAAAAGATTTTTTCAAACTTTGAATGATCCGCGAGTAGAACTACTTGTCTTGCACAGCTTATCATTTTTTTCTTTAAAAACGCTTCTTCTTCATCAGGGGATGTTAATCCTTCAGCATTAATGCCGCATGCACCAAGGAAAAGTTGATCAACTCTATAGTCATTTAATGTTTCCAATGTCCTCGGGCCTACTAAATTCCTATTTTTACGATTAAATTTACCTGGAAGCATGAACGTATTAATTTCATCAAATTCACCTAATAAATCAACTATATCAATTGAGTTCGTAATCACATTCACTTGCTTATCAAACATAAATTTTGACATTAGTGCACAGGTTGATGAAGTATCCATCAGTAAATCACTATTTTCGCGAATTAGCGATGAGGCCCTCTTTGCAATTTTTTCTTTTCCTTCAGTTAGATCTCTTTCTTTATAATCAATTAATTCTCGATTACTAGTTGGAAGAGTTGCTCCCCCTTTTATCCTCATAATCTCTCCACGCTCTTCAAGCTTAACGAGATCTCTTCTCGCTGTATCTTTTGAAACACTCAGCATTTCACATATTTCTTCTAACAAAATCTCTTTATTTGAATCCAAATACTTCAGTATTAAAGTTAGCCTTTGTTCTTGATACATTACCGAAACTCCTTTATCAATTCCCTATGTAAATGAGAAGTCTATAAATAGTATATAAGATTAATTTAAAGATATCTACATAAAAACTTAAAAAACTTAAAATAATTAAGTTTTTTAAGTTTTTGACGAAAAGCAACCAAAAATAAAAACGATAAGAGAACTCCCTCCTATCGTCTTTAAAATTAGATTTATTTTATAAAAATTTAATTTGGTGGAATAAATGGTTTTTCCCATTCCATTCAATTATATATTCCTCAACACCTAAAACCGCAGTATCTGGTTTTGATGACTGCTTCTCAATCCATTTTTTTAGTTCCGGTAATACATCATTATGAAATTGTGATTTAGCTTTTTCAGGATAAATGTTTTGAGAAATTGGATAAAAATAGATTGATATATCCTTCTCTCTGTTACAAGTAACTGAAGCTACAACGGTGCCGCTAATTTGAGGTGGTCGCGAACACTGAGTATCAAATTCAAACTTTCTTCTTAGCCCAAATAAAACACTAGCATCTTCTTTATTCGGCAGATTCAATTTTACTTGTTTTTTATTTGTAGCATAAGTTTCTACTTTGTTTAGATTTCTAAAAAAAGCAATCTTCAACTTCGCACCTCCTAATAATAAGCACTATCCTATAAATTCCACTTCATTTAATTTATGCCTTTACTAATAATCATATTGACCTACTTCAAATTAATCACAATAAAAAAAATCGACAAAATCTCGATTAATTTCAAAACTATCAAACTTCTATTGTAAACTAGCCCTTAAATACCTAAAAAAGTGCCAATAACTCCATGGCGATAAAGAAATTAAGAGAACAATATTCTTATGAAAATTGTAAAATACCCTCTATCGAATGTCTGTCAGATTAAATTATCGATATTAACTGTAACAATCTTTCTTTTTGTCATGAGAATCTTATATTTTTTTGATATTCCATAAAATCGTTTCTACTCCAGGAGAAAAATGAGTAATTGGGCTTGTGTTAGGTAGACGAAAATTAAGAGGTGTACACATTGTATTAATAGAAATAGTTAGATCTACATTTTGTAGGGTCCATTGAGTATGATCAATGTCACAGCGATAAATATTTCCTTTTTGATCATTACTAAAGAAACAATATTTTTCTGTAAGCCAATGCTCTAAAGTATCTTCTTTAGCGAGATAGTCATTTGAATTCGTCTCAAATTTGCAATCAAATTGAATAATTTCTTTCTTAGATTTAATTCGTTTACTTTCAAAATGAAATATATTTTTTATTTTTTGAGAAGATATATTTGCAGGGAAATAAGACAAGTGAAACCAATGTTTTGCAATCGTATATAAAACCCAGTTTGAAACATCAAGCGACAAAAAATAAACACCCGGTTTCCCATTATATTTCACGTACGTTCTAACATTTATTTCGGGGCATATAGGAAGTAAAGAAATTGAGGGCATTCCACGTAGATACACCCCATTTGTAGAAAAAAGTACAATGCCAAGCCAAGCCGTTCCATCATACGTGTCAATTGTTAATTCTTTTGGAATATGAGTTTGTAATAACTTAGCAGAAATTGGCCAATGCATGAATAATACATTTTCCCAAGATTGACTCATAATCCAACCACCCTGTTGAGAAATGCCTGGTTTTGGTGGAACTATATTCTTGAACATATTCATACATATTCCTCCATTTGTTAAGGAGTTATGATTTATTTAATATTATTCAAGATATAAATAACTTAGATTTTCTATAACCAAATAAATTTAAAGGCAAAATCGATCTATTGCCTTAATATAAATTATACTCAACACCAAAAGTAGAAATGAATAATATCCAAATCCAGTATTAAGTCAAAATAAACATTTAATAAGTTTTAAAGATTAACAGAAAAAAAAGACAAATAAACTCACATAATTGTGAGGTTATTTGTCTGCTTTTAAATTGTAAATCGGCTTCATAAAAAATTCGATATCAATCTGTTCAGTAATATTTTCAAGTATTAATTTTGGTTTTTTATACACCATTGGAGATTCATCAATTGTATGTTTGTAGATCGATGTTGTAAAGACACCTTTCATCGCTTTTTGGTAAATATCTAAGTCTACTTTATATGCTGCATCTGTTCTGCTCATAATACGCCCTGCCCCATGTGGTGCTGAAAAATTATAGTCACCTGAACTTTTACCTTTTCCAACTGCACAACCAAATGCCATATTAAAAGGAATGATCACTTCTTCGCCTTCAGTAGCTGAAATTGCGCCTTTTCTTAAGATATTGTTTTTAAGATCGATATAATTATGTATTGATTCGATTTTCCTAATTCCGTCAAAATCTAATTTAAAATACTTTTCTATAATAATTTTCGCAATTTGTTCACGATTTAATGAAGCAAAGTGTTGCGCAATCGAAAGATCTTTTAAATAAGCATCTTTGTCTTCTCTTTTAGATAAGTATTCAAAACCTTTATAGCTTTCTCCGAATAATTGTTTCATATTTTCTTTTGCGATATTCATATGATGTTTTGCAATTTCAAATCCAAAATGTCTTGAACCCGTATGGATCACGAGCCAAAAATGATTATTTTCATCTTTATCAATTTCGATAAAATGATTTCCACCACCAAGGGTTGCAATACTGCTCATTATGTAATTATAATTTAAACCAAGTCTCTCAATTGCCTCAGCAAACTCTTCAGGTTCAATTACTGGTTCATCGTGGATATTTGATCCAATTGGGATATTTTTTCGGATAAACTTATCAAGTTTTTCAGACTTTACTGTTTTCATTCGACCTAGATAATATGCACTCACACCACACCCGATATCAACTCCTACGATTGAAGGAATAATATAATCATTCAACGTCATTGTAAAACCAACCATTACACCGCCACTAGATATATGGCAATCTGGCATAACAACGATGTTTGAATTTGAAAAACATTCCGTATCTAATATCGTTTTTAATTGTGTAATAACATTTGTATCCACATAATCAAGTAGGATTTTTCCATTATTGTATTTTCCGTTAAATTCTATCATTTATGTTCCTCACTTTTATTTTTCTATATCAAAAAAGATTTTACTTTTAAATGTCTCCGAATGTTAATGCCCATGCTTAACCATATTATATCATCTCGCATTCTAGTAACCTGTCGTTTTTTATAATGGATATAATAAAAAAGAAATTTCAAAGTGAAATTCCTTTTTAATAGATACTTTTTTAGTATAAAATTTTAATCTTTTTTCAAGAGTATAAATAGTTAAACTATATTATTTAATTTTTAATTATATTCTTATTAAAACTTTCATTTAACCTAAAATCTGCAGTTTAGATAAACTTAAGTTATTTAATAAGGTTGGAACAGCATTATTAATATAGTTAACTAATTGATTCATTTCCTCTAAAAAGTTTTCATTATTAGGTTCTCCAATATTTACGGGTGTCGGCTCACCATTGTATGCTTCGTTAAATAATAGAATATCGAAGTTAAATTGTTCCTTCACATAATCTTTATGTAATTCACTCATTCCAATAACCATATCAAATTTTTTCAAACAATTTTCATCAAATTGTGTTCGTTTGAATGTGGAAGTATCAATGCCCATTTGATTCAAAAGTTTAAAATGATATGAAGAATATTTACTTATATCACTGTCTGCTCTAATTCCTGCAGACGCTACATTAACTAAACAATTATTCGTTTTTTTTAAGTATTCTGTCATACAGTATTCAGCGATTACACTACGGGTAAAATTGTCTGTGCATAAAAATAGAATGTTCAATTATTGTTTCCTCCAAGAAATGTACTAGATCATCGATTCAATAGTCTGCTCATAGACTTACTATTTCATCAGAAGTATAGATAGAACGTGTGTGTCCTTACTTACTTTATATCTATTATTATATTTCCTATAAAATTCGACATTTCTTTATTATTTCCTTGTTCGTTTTCTAGACTACTATTTCAAGTAGAAATAGAAATACCGACAGCGTAATAAAAAATCGCTGTCGGCTTTCGTTCTTATAGTCCTAATTCTTTCTTAACATCTTCAATCGTGTTACCTTTAAATTTCTTCAAAGGCTTCGGTGCGTTTTTAATGGTCGGATTTTGCATCATATAATTTTTCTCAACATAAGCAAAATCTTTTGAATCTACTACACCGTCTGCATTAATATCTGCATCTCTATTGTATCCTTGATCAGCTAATTTTGTTCCAAAGTACGTTTGGATTACTAGAGCATCTAAAACGTCAATTACATTGTCTTTATTGACATCACCGGCTGCTGCTTCATCGATATCATTTGGATAGCTTAAAGTCTTATATTCTCCGTAGTCTACGCCATCTAAAGTCCTATAAAGATTGTCGACATGATTATACGTTGTAAAATGTCCAGGAATATCTTGGATAACGGTAAAGCGATCATGCGTGACTGGTAATCCTCTTACAGCAAATGCTCCGTATTTGTTCATAACCCCATCATATTTGTTCCCTTTGCTGTCAACTACTGTAACTTTTGCACCTATTTTTGTATAGTCTAAGGAAATAAGATTTCCTTTCGCATCTGCAGCAAATGCTTCTGGGTAGACTAAACCATTAGTTTGCGAGAAATTCGGTAGGATACCGATTGGAGGAGTCCAACTAAATGGTCTTGTAACAGTTCCGTCTACATTTGTAAAAGTAGATGAAACTGCATTTGTAAAACTTGATGAATCGGCATAATCTGTTAAGTTCGGGATTTGAATTGTCACATCTACCATTGGAATATTACCATTTACTCCTGTTTGATCGTTAAAGTTCACTTTTACATTGTTTGAAACTTGAGTTGCAGTTGGAGTAGACGTAACTGAAAGTGTGCCACCTAATTGTGCCGCTGCTGGATTTAAACTAATGTTCTTCACGATCGTGTTTGCATTATTTGTATTAAAACGGTAAGCAGCCTGTTTCAGCTTATTAACATGATTTGCTGTCAAAGTGAAAGTTACTGTATCGCCAATATGAGTGTATACAGTGCTTTGACGAAGCTTAACATTCGGCTTAGCGTATACGTAAGTATAATTGTTTGGAACCAAATAGTAGTATTTACGTCCAAATGTATTACTCGCTTGGTCGACTCCTTCAAACTCTAAGTCTACTAAATTACCACTTGGATCAGTATTGAATGCACTTTGAGCTTTCCCTTCACCATCAAGAGAAACCCTCCCTAGTGGTGAGTATGAGTTATAGAAATAAAACAAATAATTTTTTGACTGGTCAATCGCTTGCCCAGAAGTACCCTTATCGTGAAGCAATGCCGTAAACGGGATGCTCTTCGTACCAGGTTCATACTCCACAAATGGATTATCTTCTTGTTCACCTTGTAAGTGAATATCGAATGCATCTGGTATTGTGTTGTCTATATTCATATCGAAGCTAGGAGAAATAAATGGCACTCCTTTGTCATCAAACCCGATCATTTCCAATTTGTAATTACCTTCTTGTGCCTTTACTGGATGGAAATCAATTGGATTGTTTTCATCTCCTGTAAAAGGATAATATGTCCCGTCAAAAGTTGTATCGTACTGAACTCCTTCATCGATCCCAATTCCATCTCCATAATTTGTGATCCCAAGTTCATTGCCATTTGAATCCATGATCATTTCATATAGATAACTCATATGTGACTTTAAAGTGAAATGTCCCGGTACTGCTGGATTAAATATTAAACTAGTTAAATGATTAGCAACTGTAGTTGTTGTATTCACGTCATAAAAGTAACTTTGAAAACCTTGCTCTACATAATGCACGCCAAATGGTACGCGATAAGTTTCTGAAGGGTTTTCATTATTTGTAAACACAACATAGCCTTCATAAATCCCTTTTTCAGCTGTTTTTGGAATATTTAATGAAATATCGATTTTCTTTTGATTAATTCCTTTTACAGTTACTGAAGAAGGAGTTTGTACTGTTACTCCGTTAGCTTTAGCATCTTTTGAACCACGTAAATTTGTCTGGTAATTAACTTGTACATTAAATGTTTTGGACTTTTCTCCTCTATTCATTAATGTTATTGAACGAGTATTTGATAGGTCTAATCCTGTATAAATTGCGTTACCAAAACTTAACGCCCC
The DNA here is from genome assembly GCF_002555445.1 of Bacillus sp. AFS017336. Taxonomy (NCBI): domain Bacteria; kingdom Bacillati; phylum Bacillota; class Bacilli; order Caryophanales; family Bacillaceae; genus Bacillus; species Bacillus sp. AFS017336. The sequence goes on along the minus strand of NZ_NUCO01000143.1, from coordinate 44,459 downwards.
TGTTTCGATATTAATCTGCTTTTCTTTTCCATTTTTAATCATTGGTGTTGATTCTTTCACTTTAATTTCAATTGTAGAGTGAATCGCCTTATAAGGGTCTACTCTTCCAGCACCTTGTTCAAATACACTGTATGAATTACTTAAAGGATCCGCTGTATTCATTAAAATTGATTTTATATCCTCTGGTTGTAAATCTCGATTTGCTTGTAAAAGTAATGCTGAAATCCCAGTTACATTTGGTGTCGCCATTGAGGTTCCACTCATTCGTTCATAAGCTGTGCTATAGTCTGATGGATTATCAGGGCTATGCACAAATCCTGGGATAGTTGATAATACATTCACACCAGGAGCTGTAATTTCAGGTTTAATATCATAAGTTACTCGTGAAGGACCTCGTGAACTAAATGACGCTAATGTATCACCTGGCATTGTAAAACTACTCAAGTCAGAAAAAGAGAATTTAGTATTACCAGTTGCAATTTTTTGCTGTAATGCAAGACCATCTGCATTCGTTAAATTGAATGACGGAATAAAGTCTACTCCTTCACCAAGATAAAAAGGCATATATCCTTCTTTCGGATCATTATCAAAAATGAGTATTGCTGCTGCACCTTTTAGCTTCGCCTGAAGAATCTTGTCGTTAATCGTTTGATTGTTACCGCGTTGAACAAGTGCAATCCAACTTTTTGCCGGTAGATTAATATTCTTATAGTCATTTGCAGCTCCATAATTAGGAACTTTCACAATCGTCAATTCTTTTCCCGGAAGTAGAGAGAAATCTTCTGTCCAGCCTTTTGCAAGTCCCCTCATATCAACATTCAAAGTGTCTAAATGCCCCTTCATTGTTGGAATATCTTGTGGCACATCGCTTGCTCCGACCGTCAATGCTAATGAAGCGCTACCAGGAGAACCTAATGTATACATTCCGTCTCCTGAATTTCCTGCTGCCACTACTGCTGTGACTCCACTTAAAACTGCATTATTAATCGCGATGCTTGTCGGATAAAGAGGGTCATTATAATCTGCACCCAATGATAAGTTCATTACATTCATTCCGTCAGCAACAGCTTGGTCAATACCCGCCATTACAGATTCATCAGAACCAGATCCCCCAGGACCTAATACCCTGTATACATATAAATTCGCATCTGGGGCTATGCCGTTCGTAGAATATGGACTATTATTTTTACCTTGACCTACAATTGTTCCTGATACATGAGTTCCATGTTCAGTTTCATAATCTGATGCTTTTAATGTAGTCCTAGGATTGGCTTTTTTAAAGTTTAAATAGTCTTGATACGTCGTTTCCATTGGATCATTATCATTATCAACGAAATCGTATCCACCTTTAAAAGCAGCTTTGATGTCTGGGTGATTATAGTCAACTCCAGTATCAATTACTGCTACCTTTACCCCTTTTCCGGTATACCCTTCACTATGTAACTTATTAATATTAAGATAAGATAGTTCCGCAGCCATTCCTTGACCATCTGAAGTTGATGATGGCATAGCTTCTAATTCACTCGGAGGGTCCGCCTTAATCGTCGTATTGCTGAATATCGCTTGTACAGCATTTGACTTCATTAGCTTTTCAATTTTATTAGACGGTACCTCTAAAGCAACCCCGTTAAACGCATTTTTGTATTCTCGAATCACTTTAAATGAACCATCAGATTCCTTCGTAAAAACAGAATTCAAATCATTATTAAACGTCGTATGGTCATCATTTACATTTTGTTTTGCTTGTTTACTAGTTAAATTTTTCCCATCCAAAGCAGCCTCTAGCACTGCCGTATGCTCTGGCTTATTTTTAAATTGAACAATTACTGAAACGGCTTCAGCACTTTTCAAATTAACTTTTTTGTCCAAAAAAAGTCCTGACTTTTCAATTGAGGATAGCTTTTCTAATGCTTGTCTTTGCGCAATTGTAAGTTTAGATAAAATCTGAACTGCTGTTGCTTTTGTTGAAGCATGTGCTGTTGAATGTGTTGGTAAATTGAAAGCTGATAAGCTACTCGTTACCAATCCCGCTCCAAGCACTAAAGTAGTTGCTTTTTTCAGCTTATTTTTTTGGATGTTCTTGTCCATCTTCTTTTTGTCCTCCCCATTTCTAACCAATGTAATTAATTCCTTTATTTGTAATAATGTAAAGTTCCATTTTTGTATATAAACTTTACATTTAATACACGGATCTCTTATCTGGAAAAACACTTAACTAAATTAGCCCGATAAATAAGAATTTAAGCACTAAAACTTTTCAGAAATATCAAACTATTTAGATTATAATCCTCTATTACAATCCAGTAAATTGGGGAAATTTTATCATTTAATAATCGTTTTTTTTAACATGAGACATACATAATATTAAAAAATCATGTCGTTTTTCGTTTAATTAATCAAGAGAACATTAGGAAGAAATTCAATAAATTGTAGAAATAAAAAGAAACTCGTCGATTAATTATTAGGGGGAATATTGAAGTTTAACTAAGAAATACTTAATAGGCTTTTCCGATATCTACAAAAAATAGCGAAGAATAGACAGATATTAATACTCGGAAACAGAAAATACTTTAAATGAAAAACGCCTCTAAATTATGTCCCTATTTTACTTCTAGACCATAAACAATAATATTTTCATATATAAATAGGGGCCGACTATGCGTCAGTTAAGCTGACTTTTAGAACGGTCCCCTGATCTTTATTATAAGTATTCCTATTGTGTTACTAGCTAGCTTTACTGCTTACTTTTTGTGTCTCTTTTAGAGGGATTCCTAAAATTAGACATAATAATATAATGCTTAATACTACTAATAAAATAAAAATATTCATAATACTTCCTGTAGCATCGAGTATAAGACCAGCTATAATCGGAATAAAGCCACTTATAATATATCCAACTGATTGCATTAAAGCAGTCCATGCTCTAGCTTCTTCAGCGGTATTAGTCGCATTTAAAGGTAAAACTAACGCTAATGGGAATAAGCCGCCTAAAGCGATCCCAATAAAAATAACAGCAACCCACAAGTTAATTTCAAAAATAATAAATAGCAGGCCAGCCATGACGAAAATTGTACTTCCTATTAAATAAAGTTTTTGATTTTTAAATCGATCAGCTAGAGTCGGTATGATAAAGCTACACACCATCTGAACCAATGTAAATAAAGTAATCACTGTTCCTGCATTTGTACTAGAGATTCCAAATTTTCCTGCTAATGGTGCAAGCCATGTACTGATACAATAAAATAAACCTGATTGTAAACCAAAAATTAATGTAAACATCCATGCTTTCTTATTTTTATAAGGTAATCCACTCTTTTTATTTTCTATATTACGTACACTTTTTTTAATCATTGGGTACCAAGCAATAAAAGCTATAATAGCTAATACACCCCATATTGCAAGTGCCTTATTCCATGACCCTCCAAACGTTTTTTGTAGTGGGATCGTGAGTCCCGAGCTTAAAGAAGCACCAAGTCCCATCCCTACTGAATAGATTCCAATCATCATTCCCAACTTATTAGGGAACATTTTTTTTATAAATCCAGAAAGTAAAGGACCAATAATTGCAATTCCAATTCCAACCAACAATGCGGTAAATAATAAAGTTGCAGAAGTTGTAGCTACCGCTCTTAAACCTGTTGCGACTCCGATTAATATAATACAAGCAGCAATTGTTTTTTCACTACCCCATTTATTACTTAATTGTCCAGTAAATAAAGCAAATATACCCATACATAAAACTGGAATAGAAGTTAAAAAACTAACTACAAAGTTGCTCATATTTAAGTCATGTCGAATGATTTCTAAAACTGGGGAAATTGAAGTAATTCCAATCCGTAAATTTATTGATACTAAAAATAGTGCTAAAACATAAAAAATAGGTTTTAATTTCATTTTGATCATTCCTTTATATTAATAATTCGTCATATCATCAGATGTTTAAATCATAACAATAGGAGCTTATAGTGGCTCCATATTTTTCATCGCATATTTTATTGCATCTTCTTCATTTTGATTTAAAATTGCTAAGTACAACTTCTCATGTATATCCGAATTGTCTTGATAATTGGAAGTATTCATGATTAATTTACTTAAATCTTGACGTAGAACAGGAATAAATGACTGATATAAATCAATCAGTATTGGGTTTTTACTTGCTTTTGCAATTGACAAATGAAAGGAAATATCTGCTTCTAAGTATTCAGCATACTGCCCTTCTTTCAGTGCATTTTTTCGTTTATCTAGATACGTTTTCATTTGTAAAAGGTCATCATCATTTCGGCGCTTTACAGCTAATGATGTTACCTCTTTATCGATCATCGCTCTAGCTTCAAGAAGATGTGCTTTATTTGCATCCTTCAAGTTTTTTTCCAACGAATTTTGAACAGGACTATTAGAAATGATATGTGTGCCATGACCTTGTCTAACTTCTAAAATACCTGCGTGAGCTAAAATTTTAATTACTTCTCTTAGTGTTGAACGACCAACACCTAATTCTTCCATTAACTGTGGTTCTGAAGGTAATTTGTCACCAACTTTATATTCACCAGAAAAAATTTTTCTTTGTAATTGTTCCAATACCTCGTCTGCTAATTTACGACGCGGCACCTTTGAAAAATTCGTCATATCGTCTGCTCATCTCCTGTTTAATAATTTCATTATAAACATCCCAACTATATAAAACAAGAAAATAAATCCCCCTAAAATTTCAATGTATTATTAGAATCTCACTTCACAAAAATTAAATGTAATTTGATCCTTTTTTCTAATTACGTAAAATAGAGTATGATCCAATTATGGTCATACTCCATTTTTCAAATTGAAAAAATCAAAACCTTGTCTAATCACTCTATAAATTGGATTACATTTTCAAGCATTAATAAATGTTGTCTAAATTCTTTTAATTCATTTCGATTAATTTCGCCTTTTTCGTAATTATGTTGAATCACCTCTCGTTCAATTTGAGAAGCAAAATCAAGCCATTCCTGAAAGTATTCATTCGTAATGCTAAGTCGTTCACTAGTCTTTTCTATTTGTTGAGTGTATTTTTTAATAAAAACATCAGTGATTTCTTGTGGAACTGTTGATGATTTTAATTCCTTCAATTTTTCTAAAACAAACTGATTATTACTGTTTTTTAGTTTGATTAATTGTCTTCGATTTTCTTCAAATGATCGTGGAATAAAATTACCTACGTGCAGATTGTTATTTAATAATTCCATGTAAAATGTATCAGCTTTATATCGTTTATCCTTTGTTAGAAAATAAAGCCTTTTATTCGACCGCTTTAAAGTTGGAAATGCTATTTGGAGAGAAATCTGTCTATTTTTAAGTAAATTTTTTGTATCTTCTATTTGCATTTCTAGAATGAAACGGTTTAATAGCTTCACATTACTATTTAGATCAGTTGAACTTGTTAACGAAAGGATACGATTATTATAAATATGAATGATTTCAGCAATCTCTACATCATTTTCCTCAGTTTGATAACTCTTTATTTTTTCTATGACCTCTCTTAATATCTCAATTTCCTTGGTGTAATCCTTTTGACCAGTTATTCTTTCTTTTTTAGGTGCAAATAATGATAAAGTAAAGTTTGCAAGAAGTAATGTAGTTAGGATTACGCCGGCTGAGATAATAATTAATAGATCTCTTTCTAAAAAATACTTTCCAACACTTAATTCGATCGGTAACGATAGTGCACTGACTAGCGTAATTGTTCCTCGGACACCTGAAATTGTATATAAAGAGGTTGTTTTAAGTTTGCTTTTAAAGCTATTCGCTGAATCTGATTCAAAATTATTAAAGAAATAAACCCAAATAAAACGTAAAGCCAGTAGTACTAGTGTGATACTTAGTATGTAAATTAAGAGGGTGTCACTACTTATATAATTTTTTTGGCGAACTGTTTGTAAAATAATTGGTATTTGAGTACCTAATAGAATAAATACTAATCCATTCAAACTAAATGTTAATACTGACCAAGTGTTTTTTGATAATAGATTTAATTGGACAATTTCTGGATTCATATGTTTATAGCTAAACGAATGAACAATTCCCCCACTAACAACTGCCAGTATTCCACTTACGCCAAAATGTTCTGCGACTACAAAAATTAAAAATGGTAATAAAAGTTCCATTAAAATAAATGAAATTGTATTTTCGATCCCAAGTTGTCTAAACCAACGCATCAGCAAGATTTTAAGAAAACTTAAAAATGCCCCTAAAACAACACCACCAAGAGAAAGAAATAAAAAGCTTGTACTCGCTTGAAAGATTGAAAAGGAACTGGTAATCAATGCGGCTACAGCGAATTGAAAAGATACCAATCCTGAAGCATCATTTATGAGTGATTCACCTTCTAAGATATTCAAAATTTTATGTGAAATTTTAATTTTATTTGCCATGGCACTAACTGCGATTGCATCTGTTGGCGCTAAGGCAGCTGCGAGGGCAAAACATGCTGGAAAAGGAATAATCGGAATCATCCAATGAATGAAATAGCCTAAAATAGCTACAGTTAAAAATACTAATCCGACAGAAAGTAATAAAATTGGCTTTCTAACTGCCCATAAAGCTTTTTTATTAACATTTGCCCCATCATTAAATAAAAGAGGTGCCATAAAGAGAAGAAGGAAAAGTTCCGGATTTAATTCGATCGAATGGCCGGATAATGGAATAGCTAAACAAATTCCTAAACCAACTTGAATAAGTGGTACTGAAATACTAGGTATTAATCTACTTACTACATTAGAAATAAAAACGCCACTTAACATTAATAAAATGAATTCAAAGATTTCCATATTAGCTTGCCTCTTGTATTTAGTACGTAAAAGATTATTTTTGCTAAATAGTATTAAGTAAAATTAAAATTTATATTCTAACCTAGGATTTATCTAGTCTAGAAATTATGTGGTTGAAACGTTCCCAAATACCTTCTTTATTTAGAGAAAGATTGATTACTATTTAAAAGTATATAATTGAATAATTAAACTTAAACTAAGTCATTAAAAAAATCACAAGGTGCGAAATGATGAAAAAAATATATTTGACAACTATTTTAAGTGCGTTATTATTCTTTAGTTTTACACCATTAACATTTGCAGATATGTCGAATAATGTTTCGGCCACACTTACAGTTAAAGTAAGCCCCTCTTCTAATTCCACTGATTCGATAGATGAGGTTACACCAATAAAAGGAGCAAGAATTATTGTTATCAATTCATTAGGTAAAGTGATTGGAACAGAATTGACGGATTCGAATGGAATTGCAAAACTACAAGTAACCGTAATAAGGGATTTTCGTTTTCCAAAAAAGGAAATGGGTGAAGTTACGCTTATTACAGTTGCAAATGATTATAATGAAAACATCAACTTCAGTGTTCCAATCAATGAATTTAATGACCATACTGCAAAAGTCTCCGTATCACTTTGGAAAGTGGATCAAAAAAAAAGAAATGAACCACAATTTAATAACGGCTCATTTCATCGGTTAACAGTATTTGAGATGTTAAATCAATATGCTGAACAAGTTGGATTATCGAAACAAAATATTACTATGTATGAAGGAACAACTCCACCATGGGGTCCAAATATTAAGAACTAGATTTATGTTCTTACTTGTTGATTTCGATTCAGTTAGGAACAATATCCGTAAAACAAAATCTAATTTCACCCGTATAAATATCTGCAGATCGTTTCTTTTCACCAATCTCAAAATGTATTGGTGTATTAAAAATCGGTCCATCAAACACAAATGAGTGATATTCACCGTTTTCACCACAAGGGTCAACTTCTTTTGGAAGTTCGTCTATAAACTGTTTATCGATCACTTTGCCTGAAGATTCCTCAGATAATCTAGTTAAATCTACACAAGTAATAATCGTTTTATACCCTAAAGATAGAAAACGTCTAATCACATTTGATGTACTTTCACCCCAAAGAGGAAAAATTGGAGTTATTCCTAATGGTTTTAGCATTTCCTCTCGGTACTTTCGGACATCTTCAAGAAAAAGATCTCCAAATGCAACATATTTAATTCCTTGCTCTATTAATTCTAAATTAACCTTTGTCATGATCTCTTGGTATAACTCATTCGAACAATTTTCTGGAATCCAAATTTTCCTTAATGGAAGTCCGATCGATTTTGCTTGAGACTCTAGTAATTCGACCCTAACCCCATGAATACTAGTACGGTTAAATCCTTCCGTTACAGATGCTATTAACAATACGACTTCGAATTCATTTGAATGCATTAAATCATGTAAAGCCAATGTTGAATCTTTTCCACTAAAAGATACAGCTATTTTTTTCTTCAAATCTTGATTGCCTCCCTTTTTTAGAAACCTTGCTACTTAAACATTATAAACGCAGTTTGGCCACTTTTAGTAGAGGTTTGCATTAATCTTAAAATTAATGACTTCACTAAATATCCAACAAAACGTTAATTAAATTTACATAATTCATATCTTTTAATTGATAAAATACAAGTATATTACTCGCACTTAATTTAACTTCTTCCTACTCACATAATAAATCGGAATTACAAAAATATCGTCAAACTAATACATAGCGAATCAATCAATAGAGAAAAATAAAATTGACATACAACCATACGGTGTTATAATAATAAATAACACCAAATGGTTGTATAATTTTATTTTTTAGGAGGCAACAAAGGGATGGACAAGCAAGCTCAAGAAATGTTCTTAAATTTTATTTTACAAAGAGTACAAGAAGGCAAAGAAAATGAAGCAAAAGAGATTCTTTTAGAAAACTTCAAGAAACAAGATGAAGGTACTTTTTCTTTAGAAGAAGTTCAACAATTTGTTCCAAAAATGATTACTCTATTAAAACCTGATAAATTAGAAGAAGTTAAAGCAGTTGTCATGCAATTTGCTGGCAATTTCGGTCAATAAAACGAAAAAAACTCTGTCAATCAGAGTTTTTTTTATTTCTGTTTTGTAAAAATAACTACAATTCTATTCACCCAATCCTTTCAAAATATTGGAGCCAGAATAAAATTATTAATAATTACTTTTATAAATTTGTTCCCTATTTTTCTAAATGTCGCTCATAAATAATAAATGAATAAAGTCGATAAATTATCGGAATTGCCGATAAAATTGACAAATAAATCATCGTTTCATCATTTATAAAAAATGATAAGATGAAGACAACGATCGCTATAAAAGTAAGAAAGTTCCCAGAGAATCCATTAATTGGTTGATTATTTAAAATAAGTGTCTTTGCTCCCTTTAAATCTTTCGCATAACAATCTTCGTGATATGGAACTACTTGAAAAAACATTGTTGCAGTTACAAGATCTCCTCTTATCCTTATTTCCTGAGAGCATCGATCACAATGCACAGTTTTAGACAAATCACCCACTCCTTACCATGTATTAATAAGTATAGATTCATTAAAGAACCTTCTAATTAGTTCAATAGAGTATCATAACTTTCGTTTCATAGACTCCGCTTCATCAACTGTCAATTTTCATTTAAATGCTTATGTATAAAAAGATATTTAAATAGGTAAAATTCATCTCTATTTTCATCTTTAATAAGGCTTTAAACGTCTACGAGCTTACTCAAATCTCACCTTTTAACAGCTTTTTTAATAGATTGGTAATTTCGTTAAACAAACTACTGGCCCCAAATTACACTATTGAAATTTTACTCCTCTAATAATTAATCTTTCTTAATGATCATCATGATTGAGAGCATATTGACAATGAATAGTCTCAATTTAACTCTTCTATATTTCCCTTTCTATTTCCCCCTTTTTTATTAAAATTTCATTAAATCACTTCATTTTTTCAGAAATCTACTTTTAGCTTGAATTTTTTCTTAAAGAATAGTAACTTACATAACATTTCCTTGAATAGAAATACTTGGAAAAAATAATACTATCTTTTAGAATTTATTTTTTTGAATTTAGCATATGGAGGGATTAAATTGAGTTCAAAGAAAACTGGGAGTGAGCATGATCATAATTTAAATGGAACTTTTATTAGTGTACTCGTACTAGGAGTTTTCATTGTTATTTTATGGTTTAGCTTCTATGCATTTTATTTAAGTCGTTAACTAGGAGAATTTATATGCATCTACATAAATACGAAAAAATTTGGCTAACATTTGGAGGAATTTCTTTAATTCTATTTCTAGTCATTATCGGTATAACAGCTTTTCGTTCCCATCTTCAACCAGCGGGTGGTATGGACACAGTTAATCCGCAAACTGTTGAAAATACTGCACCTTTCAATCATCCAGGTGTGTATGCAAAGGATGACGGTACTTATGATGTTGTTATACTAGCAAAAACATTTGCTTATGAACCAACTAAACTAAAAGTACCTGTTGGAAAGAAGATTCGGTTCGTTTTAACGAGTACAGATGTAAATCATAGTTTTTCGATCATTCATACAAATGTAAATATGATGGCTGTTCCTGGTCAAATTAATACGAAGGAATATTCGTTTAAAAAACCTGGAAATTATTTAATTTTATGTAATGAGTATTGCGGAACAGGTCATTCGTTTATGCAAACAACAATTGAGGCGGTGAAATAATGAATGAAATGATTGGAAAATCAGATCGTAAACTTGCATTAACTCACATTATAGTGGCATATATTGCGTTTTTACTAGGTACTTTTGCTGGTTTATTGCAGGTATTTGTTCGAAACAAAGCACTAGAACTACCAAAGTGGCTTGATTACTATCAAGTTTTAACTGCACATGGTATTTTGCTTGCTATTGTCTTTACTACATACTTTATTTTTGGTTTCTTGATTACAGGAATGAGTAAAACGCTAGGTGACTTCGGTCCAAAAGTAAAGTCTTTTAGTTGGATTGGTTTTATTGTCATGACAATTGGTACGATCCTTGCTGTCATCATGATTCTTTCTGGTCAAGCATCTGTATTATATACTTTTTATGCCCCACTTCAGGCTAGTGCTTGGTTTTATGTTGCTTTAGCACTTTTTGTCGTTGGCACTTGGATAACTGGATTTGCGCTAGTTGGACAATATGTTGCTTGGAAGAAAAAAAATAAAGGAATGATAAGTCCTCTAATTGCCTTTATGACAGTTGCAACGATTGCTTTATGGGTAATCGCAAGCCTTGGTGTTGCTGCGACAGTACTATTTCAATTTATACCGTGGGCTTTCGGTTGGGTTGATACAATTAATGTAGAATTAAGTCGTTCGCTTTTTTGGTTTTTTGGTCATCCGCTTGTTTATTTTTGGCTGCTCCCTGCTTATATTGGTTGGTATGCAATTATGCCAAAGATTGTTGGCGGAGAAGTATTTAGTGATTCACTTGCACGATTAGCATTTATCTTATTCCTGTTATTCTCAATTCCGGTTGGGTTTCACCATCAACTTCAAGAACCTGGGATTTCAAGTTTCTGGAAATTCCTCCAAACGGTGTTAACATTTATGGTCATTATCCCTTCATTAATGACAGCCTTCTCTATGTTTGCGGTATTTGAAATTTCAGGAAGGAAAAAAGGTGCAAGAGGGCTATTCGGTTGGTTCTTTAAATTACCTTGGAAAGATGTTCGTTTTACATCACTTTTCATAGCGATGTTATTTTTTGCTCCTGGTGGTGCAGGTGGGATAATAAATGCAAGTTATCAACTAGACGAGATCGTTCATAATACACTTTGGATTGTAGGACATTTCCATATTACAGTTGGTACACCTGTCGCTATGACATTTTTCGGGTTAACTTTTTGGTTAATTCCTTATTTAACAGGGAAAAAACTTACTAAAGAAATTCAAAGATTAGCGTTTATCCAAATTTTCACATGGGCTATTGGTATGTTTTTAATGTCAACTACAATGCACATACTTGGGCTCTACGGTGCGCCAAGACGTACTTCATATACCGATTATATGGGACATCCGGCAGCAGCCAAATGGTTTACTGGCGTTTTCACAAACCATTTTACAGTTGCAGTTGGTGGATCAATCTTATTTTTATCTGCTTTGTTATTAATTTTTATTGTCGCTCAATCTATTTTCGCTTTACCGACTGCTCAATCTAAGGAAGAATTAGTAGAATTCCCAGTTGCTGAAAGTAATACTGAAAACACGCCTCGTATTTTAGAAAATTGGTGGTTATGGATTGGGGTATCGATTGTATTAATTTTAATTGCTTATACAATTCCATTATCACATATGATGCATCAACATCATCCGACAGGATCTGAGGGCTTCAAAACATGGTAGGAGTGAATTAAATTGTTCATTTTAACATTTTCATTAATCCTAGTAGCTGTAATCAGTATCATTATTTTTGTTGATTTAACAACAAAAGAAGAATAGTACTGTTTTCACTTTCAAGCGTAAAAAAACAACCTTATTTAAGTTTTTGAATAAGGTTGTTTCCTTTTATGCATATTTTTTTAACTTACTTTCTTACTATGGCTGTTTTTAGTAGACGATAATTTTTTATTTGTAGTCCCAGAGCTAGAAACCCAGTAAGCCGCTCCTACAAAAAGACTTCCACCTATAATATTGCCAATTGTAACTGGTATTAAATTTGAAACCATTCCTGCGAATGTAACTGTTTCAGGATGTTTGATTAATAAAGAGATTGATAATAATGTCATATTTGCAATGCTATGTTCAAACCCTGAAGTAATAAAAGCAAACAAGCACCAGAATACCATAATTAATTTACCAGATTCAGATTTCATTTTAAATGAACACCATAGAGCTAAACAAACAAGAATATTACAAAGAATGCCACGTATTAGTAGCTCAACAAATGGAGCATTCATTTTTGCTGATGCTGCATTATTAATAAAATCTGCTACACCACCATTAGCTAATCCAGAGTATACAAACAATACAGCTACGAGTACTGAACCCAATAAATTTCCAAGATAGCTATAGCACCATACTTTCAAAGTATCAGTCCAACTCACCTTTTTTTCTAACATGCCAATTGACATAATCATGTTATTTCCCGTAAATAAATCTGCTCCAGCCATAATAACTAAACTTAATGCAATTCCAAATGAAACACCCATAATAATTTTTGTTCCAGCAAAGGCAGTGGGAGCTAGTAATCCACCAATCGTGAAGATTAATATAATACCTAATCCTACAAAAAAGCCTGCCATCATTGTCGGAACCATATATTTTGTTTTACTTGTATTTACTTGGTTTGTCCTAGCTAAAGCTGCATTTCCAATTGTATCTATAATTTCTTTCAAAATGATCACCCTTTATTCAGACTTTTTACCTTTTCTTGAATACGTTCTATAAGTGCTTCACTCATTAATTCATCAAATTGTAAATTCCCACACAGGTGAAACTTTTCATTTTCTAGTGCAATGCGTCTCTTAATTTTTTCAAGCAGTAGACCTGTAAATAATAAATAGGGCATAACATAAATACTTTGAAATTCTTTACTCATCTTATTAATCATATCTTCTAACTTTGGTTTTCCAGCTGTTAAAAAAGCTGTCCGAACAGGTACTCCCATACGATCCTCTACAGCATTTCCTATTTGTTCAAGCATTTCAATTGGCTCAGTATCACTACTACCTCGTCCGACTAATAATATTGCAGAATGACTAGTTTCTTTTGCGAACATTACTCGTTTTTGAACTAATTGAATCATTTTCTCATGTACACCAAACGGTTCAGTTATTGTAATGTTCACTTGTGGAAATCGATCTAATATAAGATTTAATTCGTCTGGTATATCGCGTTTAAAATGACCGGCTGCAAATAATAATACTGGTACGACTAATATTTTTTGCGCACCTTCTAATATTACTTTTTCTAATGTTTGCTGAATGGTTGGCTCAACTAATTCTAAAAATGCATACTCTTGTTTTTGTACCGCAACGTTTTTGATGACGGACTGAATAAAGTGAATAAATTGTTCATTACCTTCCTGCCTACGACTTCCGTGTCCAATATAAACGACGGCATCAAACATGATTTCACTTCCAATCTCCAAGCAATAGTTGATCTTGTAGTTCTTCATCAACTTTCGTAAAGCCACACTTAAATGCATATTCCTTAACTGATTCACCGATATATGCAAAAGGTAAATTTTTTAAAGCATGTTGATCTGTTTCATTTAATTCTTTTAAAAACCAATCTACCGACGACTTATTTGGAAAAATAATTGACTCCCAATTGGTTTCATCTAACATTCTTTGATTTATTACATCAAAGCGAGAATCTGCAATATTTTTATGTGTTGCCAAAAATTTAGATTTAGGTGGCTTTGGGTCTTCCTTGTCTTGAGATCCAACAAATACTGTTGAGACTTCTTCATCAGTGAACTTCTCTGCAATAATTCCATACTTCGCAAGTACCTTATTTGTCTTCGAAGAAATTGACTCAATTCTCATTGGAAGTTTACGAACATCGTGATTTGATCTGTGCATATTAGAAATAAATAATTCCACACTTTCTGGTGTACAAAAAACTAATCTTTCATGACAAAATGCATCAACTAACTGATTATTTTCAATTGGAAGTTCAACCAATTTTAGTGTTGGAAAAGAATAAACCTCAGCACCGTTTTCAGATAGATAAGCTTCTAGTCCATTTTTTTCTACTGTTGCAGTAGCTTTTGCCAATAAAATTTTTCGTCCAAAATATTTTTTCTTATCAAACCAAGCAAGCTTTGAGCGAAGTTTAACTACATCTCCAATAATAGTCATCGCAGGATTTGTAATTTTTTCTTTCTCTATATTTGATACAATTGTTTCAATCGTTCCTTCTACAACTATTTGTTTACCAATTGTTCCCCACTGTATTACAGCTACCGGAGTATCTTTTGATTTACCATTTTGGATTAAATGCTTACAAATTTTAGGGAGATTATTTACTCCCATATAATATGCAAGTGTATCTCCTAACTGGTCAGAACAATTTGATTCCTTTAAATCTTCATTTTCCAAACATTTATGCCCTGTTCTTAATGTAAAACTTGTACTATATTCACGATGTGTAACTGGAATACCAGCATATGCAGCTGCAGCGATGCTAGATGTAATGCCCGGTACAATTTCATAAGGTATATTATGCTTAGAAGCTTCCTCTGCTTCTTCCCCTACTCTACCGAAAACTGATGGGTCTCCACCTTTTAATCTAACGACATATTTACCTTCTTTTGCATAATTGACTAACGTTTGATTAATCATTTCTTGTCGCATTGTATGTCGATCAGGTAGCTTTCCACAGTATATGAATTCACAGTTTCCAGCCGCTTCTCTTAGTAATCTTGGATTTGCAAGTCGATCGTATAAGATTACTTCTGCTTCTCGAATACAATTCATTCCTTTTTCAGTTATTAAACCTAAATCGCCAGGACCAGCACCTACAAATGAGATAAATCCATTTTTTTTTGTCATAAGTTACACCATAATATATACAAAACCGTCGATTATTTCTGTTTCATATGTTTTTACAATTCCATCATCTGGTTTTTGTACTTCACCAGTTCTTAATGAAATTTTCCAGTCACGAAGCGGACAAAATACATATTCACCCGAAACAATACCTTCTGCAAGTGGCCCATTAGTATATGGACAAGTACTTTCAATTGCATATACTTCTCCGTTTGATAATCTAAATAAAGCAATTGATTCCCCTTTAATAACGATCTCTTTTCCAATTTGTATTGGTAATGATTCTACATCAATAACATTAATTTTTTCTGGTGTTGTGATCATCTTATGGCTCCTCTCGATTTCGCTATTATTTTCTAATAACTTCATAAAGATCTAATTGATTCGTTAACGCTTGACCCCAAGCTTCTTCATATGTTGCTTTTGCTTGATCGAATTTCTCTACTAATGCATTTTCTTGTTCTTTATTTAATAACACTTCTTTAACTTTATCTGCTCCAAGTCTTTCTACCCAAGGAGCAGTTCGCTCACCGTATACGCCAGTTTCTCGATAGAATTGAACGTATGCTTTTGCCATATGAATTACTTCTTCTTCAGTCGTAACAGTCGTTAGTTGATCACATTCTCTAACCTCTGTTCCACCATTCCCTCCTATATAAAGCTGGTAGCCATTTTCTACGCATATTACTCCAAAGTCTTTTGTCAGTACTTCAGCACAGTTTCTTGGACAACCTGTTACACCCATCTTCATTTTGTGCGGAGTATCTACCATTTCGATCGCTTTTTCTAGTTCGATTCCTAATCCTAATGAATCTTGTGTTCCAAATCGGCAGAATCTATTGCCGACACATGATTTAACGTTTCTTAAGGACTTAGAATATGCATAGCCAGAACGCATCCCTAATTCTTGCCAAACCTTTGGTACGTCTTCTTTTTTAACACCATATAAACCAACGCGGCTTGCACCAGTAACTTTTACTAACGGTACGTTAAATTTATTTGCAACTTCACCAATTTTAATCAATTCATCACCGGTCGTTACCCCACCATACATTCGAGGTACAATAGAGAATGAACCATCTTTTTGAATATTTCCTTCCATTCTCTCATTTACGAATCGAGATGACTTATCATCATGATAATCATTTGGATACATCATTCTTAAATAATAGTTTAAAGCTGGTCTACATTTTGAACATCCTTCTTCATTTTCAAAACCTAGTACCATTCGAACTTCCCTAGGAGTTTGTAACCCTTTTTCTTTTATTTCATTCATAACTTCGTCACGAGATAAGTGTGTACATCCACACATACCTGGTTTTGCAGCATTTGGATCAAATGTATCACCAAGTGTTGCTGCTAAGATACTTTCAACCATTCCTTTACATTTTCCACAAGATGCTCCAGCCTTTGTGCAACTTTTCACATCTTCAAACGTAGTAAGCTCTTGCTCTAAAATTGATTGTACGATTGTGCCTTTCGTTACTCCATTACACCCACATACAGTATCGTTTGCACTCATTGAGAGAACAAAGTCTTCTGCTGAATCCTCTCCTGATTTATGGAGAATCGAAGCACTTGTAAATTCTTTAATATTTGTTTCATTTTTCAGCATATTGAACAGTCGGTTACCATCTGATGCATCTCCATATAAAACTACACCAACAACTTTTTCATCCCTTACGATTACTTTTTTATAAAGACCTGCAAATTGGTCATTTATAACGATTGCTTGTGTATCATCTTCCTCGTGGATTAGTCCTCCAGAAAAAAGATCACATCCTGAAACCTTTAACTGAGTTGATAATATGCTTCCTTTATATCCGTTGGTTGGGAAACCTGTTATATGATCTGCAAGTACAATCCCTTGTTCATACAACGGCGCTACTAATCCATAAGTAGTTCCATTATGTTCGGCACATTCACCTACTGCATAAATTGATGAATCTGATGATTGCATAAAATCGTTTACAAGAATTGCACGGTTTACATCAATTCCTGCATTTTTTGCTAATGATATGTTAGGTCGTATCCCAACTGCCATTACAACTAGATCACATTCTAAACTAGTACCATCTGAGAAATTAATGCTTTCTACACGATTTGTACCATTAATCGAAACCGTTTGTTTTTCCATTAAGAAATTCATACCTTGGGCTTCTAAATCTTTTTTGAGCATTTTTGCTGCAGGTTCATCTAGTTGCTGTTCCATTAAAGTAGGTAGTAGATGGACTACATGTACTTCCATTCCTCGATCAATTAAACCTCTTGCAGCCTCTAAACCTAATAGGCCTCCTCCAATTACGACTGCTTTTTTATATTTTTGTGCGTAATTTATCATTAGTTCAGTATCTTGAATTGTACGAAAACCGACTACTCCATCAAGTTGATTTCCTTGAATCGGCAGTATAAATGCACTCGAACCAGTAGCTATAATAAGTTCATCATAAGAAATCGTTTTTCCTTTTTCTGTTTCTACTATTTTATCTATAGTTGAAATTTCCGTAACTCTTTCGTTTGTTAGTAATGTAATTTGATTCTCTTCATACCATTTCCAATCATTAATATTTATTTCATCAATTGTGGTTTTACCTTGAAGTACATTTGATAACATAATTCGGTTATAGTTCGGATGTGGCTCATCTCCAATGATTGTAATTTCAAATAAATTTTTATTTCTTTTTAAAATCTCCTCTATACAACGAACTCCTGCCATTCCATTACCAATCATTAATAATTTTCTTTTCATTTGCAATGTCCCCCAAAATAGGAATTGTGAAATTATTCACATAAACTTCTAAAAAAAATCTTTTTACAAATCGTTTTACCAGTTGAATACAAGTTTAGTATAACTGATATTTAACGTTTTCAAAGCAAATTCTTTGACAAAATTATGAACAAAATGTCATCAGGTATTTCCCTTTTAAAAGTAAATACCTCTAAGGCTAAATAGACTTAGAGGTTTTTACTACATATTTGACTGATGTTTTTCTAGTTTATTTCTTTTTTTGTTTTTTTTCTTCTGCTTTTTTTATATCTTCAATTTCTCTATATTTAACAATCTTTTTTACTAAATCAAACGGTAGTGGTTCATTTATTGGAAATTGAACAGACCCTTTTGCGCCTTTATAAACTGATAATTCTTCCTTAAATGCTGCAATTCCGCTTGCGCCAGGATAAAATCCAATATGATTTTTATATGCTGCAAAATGTACTAAGTTTTTATTAAGCGCAAATGTAGGCATTTGATAACTAATTTTTTCAACTGCATTCGGTACAATTTCTTTAATTGTCTTTCTTAAAGCTTGTAATTTTTCTTGAATTTCTGGTTGAAATTGTGAAATATATTCATCAATCGTATCAAATGTGTTTTTTGTATTTTCCATAAATTCTCCTTTAATTAAATTATCCTACTTTTTCTGTTTTCTCTCCAGAAAGTGAATTAATTCTTCTAAGCGAAGGGAATAAATACATCCAAAGTCCAGCAACTACAATCGTCCCAAGACCTCCAACTACTGCTGCTGGAACAGTACCAATTAATCCAGCCATCGTACCAGATTCAAATTCTCCAAGTTGATTTGAGGTTCCAATAAATAGCGAATTTACGGCATTGACTCGACCTCTCATATCGTCTGGAGTTTGTAGCTGTACTAGTGAAGAACGGATTACAACACTGACTACATCAGAAGCTCCGATGATAAATAAAGCAATTAATGAAATGACTATATTTGTTGAAACTGCAAATAGCACTGTAGCCAATCCAAACACAATTAATGCACTAAATAATATCCGACCATATGATTTTTTTAGTGGGGAATACGCTAATATTAGTGACATGATTAATGCTCCCACAGCAGGTGCAGTTCGCATTAAACCTAATCCCCATGCACCCGTATGTAATATATCTTGCGCATAAATTGGTAAAAGGGCTGTAGCTCCACCTAGTAGTACCGCGAATAAATCAAGCGAAATTGTTCCTAAAATAATTGGATGTTTATATACAAATTCTAAACCCATTAGCATTGTTCGTAAAGTAACTGGCTCTGATTTTCGAATAAATTGACTATCTAATTTAATGAAGAATGTAAGGATTGATGAAAGTAATAAGGCAATTGCTGAAGTAGCATAAACATAAGCCGGCCCAACTGAAAATAATACTCCTCCAAGAGATGGCCCTAATATTTGTGCTGTTTGACCTGCAGAAGTACTCCAAGAAATAGCTTGTTGTAAAATAGATTTTGGAACTACTTGTGGCAATAAAGCTGATGAAGCTGGCCCCTCAAAAGATCGGCAAGCACCGAGTATAAATGCAGCTACTAATATTTCCTCACGACTAAGCCAATTTGCATAATTTCCATATAAAAGAAGTCCTGCAATAAGCGCTTCAATCATTTGGCATATGAAAACAATTTTTCGACGATCAACTCTGTCAGCGACTTGACCTACTACAAGTGTAAGTAATACCATCGGAATAAACTGCGCTAGTCCTACTAAACCAAGACTAAATGCGTCATGTGTCAAATCATACATTTGCCATCCAATTGCAACGGATAACATCTGAAATGACGTGGAAGTCATCATTCGCGAGATCCAGAAGTTCGTAAATGAAGTCCCTTTAAAAATAGATTTTTTTGATGCAGACAAAATAAAACTCTCCCCTTTTTATCTCTTACATCTAGCAAAGTGAATATTTATACTAGAGATAAAATTTAAATACAAATCATTATACTATTTTTACTCTGGATTAGTGGATTAATTCACCTTAACGTTAATGAATTTTAATAATTAGGTGGGAAGAAAAGATTACTAAATAAACTACTCTTTATAAAATCTAAATCCTTTAAAAGTGCCGATTTAGAATTCAACTTAACTGGTAAGGGGGCTTCCATTTTTAAATTTATGAATAAATGAATAATGCTGACTGTCTCGAGGCAAATATGGGGGTATTTTAGTGGCGTTTTTTAATTAAAGGTAATTTTATGATACTGATTTTTATGTATATAGTAGATTTTTTTATCAAACTAAGGTTATTTTGAATGAATTAGAGCAAATTAATTAATTTTCTATATTAGACCGTCCATATTGAGGCAAAACGAAGCCAAAATACCCCAACTGGTATAGGTATTATCATAGAATTTTGGGATTCTAGGAAATTTAATTGCAGTTTCCTAAAATTTATTTGCAGTTTTGTTAATTTTAATTGCAGTTTTACTATTTTTATTTGCAGAATCACGATTTTTATTTGCACTTTTCTATTTAATTGCAGTTTCTGATTTCTTATTTGCACCCTTCACACACTTATTTGCACTTCGCCATTAATGCAATTTCTGATTTCTTATTTACACGTTTCACAAGCTTATTTGCACTTCGTCATCAATGCAATTTCTGATTTCTAATTTGCAAGTTTCACACACTTATTTGCACTTAGCCACTAATGCAATTTCTGATCCATTTTTCGTACACTCACTCGCTTATTTTTACTTAAGCATTAGTATAGTTTCTAATTACCTATAAAAAGAACTAAGGATGCCCCTAAAGTTATACTTTCGGGACATCCTCTTAAAATGTTACAATACCAATTAGTGAACTGCAGTTGATGTTAAAACAAAACCTTCATAACCACTCGAAGCAATTTCATCGCATTTTTTACGGTATGCTCCAACACCGCCTAAATAAATTTGAAATCCTCTTGGTTTTCCTTTAATATTTGCCCCGGTGTACCATGATTCGGTTTTAGTAAAAAGTGTCGCCTCAGCAATTTCTCGACAATGTTGACTCCATGCATTTTCTGCTTCAATATTAGCTTCAATCACATCGATGTCCTTTTGACGTAAGAACTGAATACAATCCGCAATCCATTCTACATGTTGTTCGATTGAAACTGGCATATTGCTTAAAACTGAAGGACTTTCAGGGCCAGTAATCATAAACATATTAGGAAATCCTGCGTTAGCAATTCCTAGATAGGTTCTCGTTTGAGCTCCTCCAGCCCATTTTTCTTTTAAAGTAACTCCATCTTTTCCTTTTATATCGATCTTCATTAACGGACCGGTCATCCCATCATAACCAGTAGCAAAAATAATAACATCTAATTCGTAAACATTATCTTTAGTTTTCAAACCAGCAGGTGTAATTGATTCGATTGGATCATTCTTGACATCAATTAATGTAACGTTTTCACGATTATATGTTTCATAATAATTCGTATCAATAATTGGACGTTTTGTACCATAGTAATAATATGGCATTAGTTTTTTGGCAACTTCAGAATCAAGTACAATTTCACTAATTTTCGAGCGGATAAACCCAGCAACTGTTTCATTTGCTTTTTCATTCAGTGTAAGGTCAGTAAACGCTCCAAAAAGTCCAAGTCCACCATTTTTCCAAATTTCTTCGTATTTTTGAGTTCTTTCCAACTGATTAACCTCTAGTGCAGATTGAGTTGGTACTTCAGTAGGTTGGCCGCCAGTAGATTCTCGCATTTGTTTTTTAATTTCTTTAAAATTTGCTTTAGTATTTCGAATATATGCTGGGTCATAAGGATGATTTCTCGCAGGTGCACTATATTGAGGCGTTCGTTGAAATACAGTTAAGTGACCGGCTTGCTGTGCAATCACTGGAATAGCTTGTACACCGCTCGATCCAGTTCCAATGATTCCAACGCGTTTACCTTTTAAATCCACTTCTTTATCTCTTGGCCAGTGACCTGTATGATACCATTCTCCTTTGAATGATTCGATTCCTTTGAAGTCAGGTACATTTGCTGCTGATAAACATCCAACACCTGTAATAAAGTATTTTGCTGTTACGTTCGTGTTGTTTTCAAGTTTAATATTCCATATATTATTTTCAGGATCATAGTGTGCAGATTGAACTCTTGTATTAAATTGAATATCTTTACGCAAATTAAATTTATCGGCTACAAAATTCAAATAGCTTAAAATTTCAGGTTGCTCAGGATACCTAGAAGTCCATGTCCATTCTTTATATAATTCTTCAGAAAATGTATAATTATAGTAAATGCTTTCTGAATCACATCTTGCTCCTGGATAACGATTCCAAAACCATGTCCCGCCAACGCCCTCACCAGCTTCAAATACACGAGCCGTGAGTCCATCCTCTCTTAAGCGGTGGAGCATGTATAACCCCGAAAAGCCTGCACCAATAACAATTGCGTCATAATGTTGAATGTTAGCTTTCATTTCAAATCCTCCTTGTTTAAATAAATATTTTTTAGAATGGAATCAATCTTATCCTTTATTTAAAACCGTTTGATTCAATTTATTTAAAAACTCCTCAATTCGATTGATCGACTCTTCTATTCGCTCAGGAAACACCGCCATATTTGTAAAATATCCGTGAACAAGTCCTTCCTCACAATACATCTCTACATTTACACCTGCATCTCTTAAACGCTGACCATATTTATTTCCTTCATCTCGGAGTACATCATTTTCCGCAGTAATAATAAGCGCAGAAGGTAGGTTACTTAAATCTTCAGATGAAAGTGGAGAAACGTATTTATTTCTAGCGTCATCTTCAGAGTTGATATAATGGTTTCCAAACCAGATCATTAAATCGCGATCTAGTCCATACCCTTCTTGGAAATCAAAATACGATTTAGTATCATAAGTTAAAGCCGTAACAGGATATACAAGTACTTGTCCTAAAATATTAGGTCCGTTTTGATCTTTTGAAATTTGCGATACAACTGCAGCAAGATTTCCTCCTGCACTATCTCCACCAACAACTAAATTGGAAGCGTTTCCATTAAATTCATTAGCATGCTCACTCACCCAATTTAATGCTGTATAGGAATCTTCAACTGGAATCGGAAATTTGTATTCTGGAGCAAGTCGATAATCAACAGAAACAACTATTCTATTCGTACGATTAGCTAGCATTCTGCAACTTGCATCTGATGTTTCTAAATCACCTATTACCCAACCGCCCCCATGGTAATAGACAAATACTGGAAATGGGCCTTCCCCCTCTGGAGTGTATACTCTAATCTTAATTTGGTCATCTTGTCCAACTGGAACTTTTAGATCTTCAACTTTCGCTAACGGAGCTAGTTCAACTTCTACAGGTGGTACACTTGCAAACATTTCTCTTACTGCATTTGGTTCCATTTTGTGAATCGCTGGCATTTGATTAAACATCTCCACATATGCTCTTGCTTTTGGATCTAAATTAGCCACTATACATCTCCCTTTCATATTCGAATTTTGTTTTACTTTACGAGATCCTATATCTCAAAAAGCCTATCTAAAGGATATAATTTTTAGTATAATTAGAATATTCCTAATTTTGCATATATAATATCCCTAAAAAGGAGATGATAAAGTGGTTTCTGACTATACCATACAAGAACAAATTAGAAAAATTGAAGTTAGTACAAGTCATGAAGAACATTTGTACAACATTCTTGATCTGTATATGAATCTTTTTCCGGTAGAAAATGCATATTTATTTAGATATTCTCCTTTTGGATTTTTAGGAGAAGGTATCATATTAATTACTACGGATGGATTATCTCATATTCGTGAAATTAGAGATGATATTCGTTCACTACCAATTATTTACTCAGCAATTTGTGAGAGAAAAGCAAAATTTTGTTCTGGTATTGAATACTTAAAACAAACAAGTAGTAAATATATCTTCCCTTCTAGTGTCAGTTCCATGATTGCAGTGCCTATTTGCTTTGGGACAGTAGTTGTTGGCTATATTTGTTCAACAGAATTTAAAAATGAATTAAAAATGGATGAAAAATTATTATCGTCTTTTACATATTATGGTAAGTTAATTGGTAAATTTTTAGAAAATACAACTGGAGCTCACCATTCAATTGAATTAAGTAAAAGAGAATTAGAAGTAATGAAGAGAATTGCTTGGGGGGAAAGTACGAAAGAAATGGCAGATTCAATGAATATTAGCGAGCTTACAGTAAAACAATATGTAAAATCCGCGATCAAAAAGCTAGGAGCTAATAATCGCTCTCACGCAGTTGGAGAATTAGTCCGTAAAGGGGTTATCTCTTAATGAAAGCGCTTTAAATCCATAAAAAAATACAATAATCCTTTCACCTCATAAAGATTAAAGATTAGTTGTATTTTTTCATCCATATTAATCAAGGGAAATCCAATTATTTTTTATCGCAAAAATGACTGCGTTTAATCGATCTGAAACTTGTAATTTATGGATTATATTTGAAACGTGATTTTTTACAGTTTTACTTGAGATATACAATTCATCACCGATTTGTACGTTCGAATAACCTTTACCTAGTAAATCTAATATTTCAATTTCTCTTTTCGTTAAAAGGTTATTCATTGCTTTATAGTCTAATTCTTTTCTTTTTCTACCGCTCTCGATCAGTCGATTGTTTTCTTGTACAATTTTATTTGTTAATCGTGAATCTAGAAAGAATTGACCGTTTTGAACTTGTTTAACTATTTGAATTAAGTATTGTTCATCTATATCTGTTAAGCATATTCCATTAACTCCGATACTCATCAAGTCCACAATTTCTCTGTAATCTATATTATTTTTTATGATGATGATCTTGATTTTCTTATCACGCAACTTTAATAATTGCGATTTATTTACCATTTCTTCATTTTTTACATGACAAATAAAATAAGTTTCATATAATTCCCCTGTATTGATATGATGGAAATCTATTTTTCTTACATTTAATTTATGATGCTCTAATATGGTACAAATCCCAGAAACGAAAAGTGTATTTTCAACAAAAATAAATGTTTTATTTTCTTGGTGATTGATTTCATTATAAGTAAACATTTTATTACCACCTTTAACGCTAATTATATCCAATTACCTATATCCAATTGATTAATCCTAATTAATCCTATAAAATTAAAAGGAATTATTATTATATTATTATCATTTTACATGATTTTCTTAGAAAATACATTTAACATATGTTAACCTATATTTAAGCAATACTTAACAAACGAATTTAATAGAATATAGTAATATATATTAATAGGAACTACTCGCAAAAGTAGTATTTTTTTATGGGGGGGTAAAAATGAACTTTGAACAACTAGAATATGTTGTAAGTATTGCTAAAGAAAAGTCGATTTCAAAGGCTGCGAAAAAACTGCATATTTCTACTTCTGGGGTTAGTCAAGCCATTACCCAACTTGAAAGAGAATTAGAAATTAATATTTTTAATCGATCTAGAGGCGGAATTACCTTAACCCTTCAAGGAGAGTTAGTTTTATCTAGATCACTTGAAATTTTAAATAATTTAAAAGATTTAAAAGAACAGCTTTCAGATTTTAAGGAAACGAGAGGTAAGCATATCAAAATCGCAGTTGCACCTACTTTTACTTATACAATTCATGATGTCTTGAAAAAGTACTCTAACATAAACGCTAATGTTACGATTGAATTAATTGAACAAGGGACAAATCAAATCATTAACAATTTGACGAAAGAAGATTATGACCTAGCGCTAGTAGTAGCTACAAAAGCAGAGTTAGAGAAAGAACATAATTTAAATTTTGAATTTTTAAGTAAAGGGAATGTTTGCATTGTTGTAGGGAAAGGTTCACCTTTGTATAAATTAGATCATGTAACAGCGAATGATTTAATTAATCATAAGGTTGTTATGTATAATTTTTCCAATAAAGGCTTTCTTCAATTAGCCAAAAAATTTAAAAATGAAATTGTTTTAAAGTCGAATCGTACAATGACTCTTATCGAAATCATTAAAGAAGGAAGAGTTTTTACTTATGTGCATAATACAACTTTAAAAAATTTCCCCGAAGTTTTAAGTGGAGAATTAAAAGTAATTCCAATTATAGAAACAGATTTTATTTCCCAAGATTTTTGGGTAGTATTTCCTAGCACAAAAGAAAATACATTTACTAAAAGTGACTTTATTAATTGTGTAAAGAATCACTTGGAAGGTAGTTCATAAAAAAAACGCTAATTATACAATCTAAAATTGTAAAATTAGCGTTTTTTTATTTAAGCTTTAGGATAGATTTTTTTTAAAGCTTCCTTCATATTTGGATTCGATTTAATTGTTGGACGAATTTTGAGAGCCATTTCTTCTGCTTCATCAATTGTTTCAGCTTTGTTTAAGGCAAGTAAAGTACCAATGGCCACGATACCTGCACGAGTATTTCCCCCACCACAATGGAAATATACTTTTTGATCACTGTTATATGCTTCAACTACGTTTTCAATTGCCGTTTTAAGTGTATTTGCTTGTTCTTCCGAATCATCTACAATCGGACTATGTACTCGATTAATTTCAGTGTCAGCTTCATAATTTTTTACTCGCAGATCAAAAACTATATCTGCATTTTCATGGTCCATCATTTCTTTTACATCATCAGCACCACCGAAATAAATTCGATCTTTTATTAGTTCTTGGTAATTTTTATTGCTCATTTTATTTCCTCCATAAACAATGTATATAAGAATAATGCGGAAAAATTTATTTAATAATTTCACCTAATCTTTCCTTTATATTCCCTTCAAATAATCCTCCGTGATAACAAATAATTTTTTCAATATCCAAATCTACTAATGCTTCAACTGATTTAATTGATTGATCAATATCAAATGTATATTGTGGATTTGAAGGATTCAGTTGACCATTTTCAATCATTAAAGCATCCCCAGCAATTAAAGTTTTTGATTCTTTATGATAAAAACTTATATGTCCTGGTGTATGACCAGCTGTATCAATTACAGTAATTCCGCCACAAATTGGTAATTCAGTTCCAGGTATTAACACATGATTAACCTTTCCTTTTGGTGGGCTCTGGAGTCTGTTTTTGAATGCATTTTTAAATTCGTCTGATGCTTCGGCTGGTAGTGAAGCTATAGCTCTTTCAATCGATTCAGGTGTAATTTTAATTAGCAATTTATCACCTTGTATATAAGGTTTTTCAATTTCACTTGCAAAAACTTCAATCTGATTAGTAGACTCTTCTACAATAGAAGAAAGACTCCCAATATGATCGATATCTTGATGGGTAATAAGGATTTTGTTAAGTTTTTCAAAAGGAACTCCTACTTGTTCAAAACAATTTCGAAATTCATTCAATTGCCCGGGATAACCTGTATCAATTAATACAACATCTTCTTCATTCCAAATTAAAGTTGGATGAATCGTATTGATCATTCCATTCGTATTCATTGTAATACTTAACATTTGGATATTATTTTTACCGATCAAAAAAATCACTCCTGTACAATTAATCATTTCAATGTATATCGTAACGACAAACAGGAATCAAGTCAACAGCAAAAAAATTAATTATAACATAAAAATTTTTATTTGTCAATAATAAATGAACATGAAATTTTTAGCAATAATACAAAAAACTAGACATACTAAATTTCAATATATCTAGTCGCGTTTTCAAAAAGAAATTTCCTTTATGTTGCTCTTAAAGAGGAATATTTCCATGTTTTTTATTTGGTCTTGTCTCATTTTTTGTTCTTAACATTTCTAATGACTGTTTTAATACTTTACGTGTTTCTCTTGGATCGATGACATCATCAACCATCCCGTGAGAAGCGGCAACATAAGGGTTCGCAAACATTTCTCTATATTCTGAAATTTTTTCAGCTCGTGTTGCAACTGGATCGATGCTCTGATTGATTTCTTTTGCAAAAATAATATTGGCTGCTCCCTCTGGTCCCATAACTGCGATTTCTGCATTTGGCCAAGCGTAGACAACATCTGCGCCAATCGCTTTGGAATTCATCGCTACATACGCACCTCCGTACGCTTTTCGCAGGATTACAGTTATTTTTGGTACAGTAGCTTCTGAATAAGCATATAAAATTTTAGCACCGTGGCGGATAATTCCCCCATGCTCTTGATTTACCCCTGGGAAGAAACCAGTAACATCCTCAAATGTGATTAATGGAATATTGAAAGAATCACAGAATCGGATAAATCTTGATAGTTTATCAGAAGAATTAATATCAAGGCCACCTGCCATAACTTTTGGCTGATTTGCAATTATTCCTACTGTATTTCCATCAATACGACCAAAACCGATGACGATATTTTTAGCAAAGTTTGGTTGTGCCTCCATAAAATCGCCACTATCAAGTATTTGTTCGATCACTTTTCTTACATCATAAACTTTTGTTGATTCAATTGGTACTAGATCAATTAAGTCTTCACGCCAATCATCTTTTTCAAAGAAAGGTACACCTTCTGGTTTTTCATTATTATTTTGAGGTAAAAAGCTTATTAGTCTACGAACCTGCTCTAAAATTTCTGGTTCATTTTCTTCAGTGAAATGTGCCACACCGCTAATCGAAGAGTGAACTTTTGCCCCACCTAAATTTTCAGATGAGATTTTTTCACCAGTTATTGTCTCAATTACTTTTGGTCCAGTAATAAACATTTGGCTCGTTTTTTCAACCATAAACACAAAATCAGTAATAGCAGGTGAATAGACAGCACCGCCTGCACATGGTCCCATAATAACTGAAATTTGCGGAATCACACCAGAATAGATCGAATTGCGATAAAAAACATGACCGTAACCGTCTAATGAAACAACACCTTCTTGTATTCTTGCACCACCTGAATCATTTAGGCCAATGATTGGAGCACCAACTTTTGCTGCTAAGTCCATGACTTTTGCTATTTTAATAGCGTGCATTTCACCAAGTGCGCCACCAAAAACAGTAAAGTCTTGTGCAAAAACATAAATTAAACGGCCGTGCACTTTACCGTACCCAGTAACAACACCTTCACCGGGACTTTCCATTTTATCCATTCCAAAATTTGTTGCTCGATGTTTGATAAAAGGATTTAATTCAACAAATGTATCTTCATCTAAAAGAAGGTTGATACGCTCTCTTGCAGTTAATTTTCCTCTATTATGCTGCGAATCTATTCGGTCATCTCCACCGCCAAGTTCAATCGTTCTTTTACGATCCATTAGTTCATTAATTTTCTCATATGCAGTAGTCATAACTTTATTCAACTTCCTTTCTAGTAACACTTGATGATGGTTGGCATAGCTCAATTAAAACTTTATTTGTTGAATTAGGATGAAGGAACGCAACTAGACTCCCATGTGCACCTTCTTTTGGAATTTCGTTAATCAGTTTAATTCCTTGTTCCTTGATGATTTCTAATTGTTTCTCACAATCTTCTGTTTCTAAAGCGATATGGTGAATTCCTTCGCCCTTTTTCTCGATAAACTTGGCAATCGGACTTTCATTGCTCGTAGCTTCTAAAAGTTCAATTTTCACTTCTCCAATTTCGATAAATGCTACACGCACTTTTTCACTTTCAACCGTTTCGATTCCAATCAGTTTTAAGCCGAGTATATTCGTATATAATTGAATAGAAGTCTCTAAATCTCTAACAGCAATGCCGATATGATTTATTTTTTTAGGCTTTGTCTCGATCATTACAATAACTCCTTTCTATTGCCTTCAAAAATTGATAATAAATATTTCGCAGCTAACGTCGCAGTTAACTCCCCATTTATAATTGAACTTTCGATCGTTTTTAAATTTTGATTAACACCTTCGTGATTTATAAAGCTATGTTTCAATTGTTCAAAAACCATGTTGTACATCCAATCAATCATTTGTCTTTGACGGCGCTCAGAAAAGTAGCCTGATTCAGACGTCATCTCTTTAAACAACTTAATTTCAGTCCAAATCTCAGCAATGCCTTCACCGAGCAACGCGGAAACTGTATATGCTTTACTAATCCATCCTGGCGTTGAAGGTTGTAACAAATGTAAGATTCGATTAAATTCAGCTCTCGCAGCTTTGGCCTTAATTATGTTTTGGCCATCAGCTTTGTTGATCACGATCGAATCTGCAAGCTCCATAATTCCTTTTTTTATACCTTGCAGCTCATCACCTGCACCAGTTAGCATTACTAAAAGGAAAAAATCGACCATCGAACGAACTTGTACTTCACTTTGTCCAACACCTACGGTTTCAATCAAGATTACATCGTAGCCAGCTGCCTCACAGACTAACATTGATTCCCTCGTTTTACGTGCGATTCCACCAAGGGATCCTCCTGAAGCAGATGGTCTAATAAATGCGTTTGGATTCTTTGAAAGTGAATCCATTCTAGTTTTATCTCCTAAAATACTACCTTTAGTAATTGTGCTACTTGGATCAATTGTTAAAACAGCAACTTTATGTCCTAGTTCACACAAATATGTTCCGAAGCTTTCTATTAAACTACTTTTACCGGCTCCTGGAACCCCAGTAATTCCAATCCGGATGGAGCGACCTGAGTGAGGTAGCAATCTAGTCAACACATTTTGGGCGGTAATCACATGTGTTGACGAATTACTTTCAATCAGCGTAATTGTTTGGGCTAAAATCGTGCGATTCCCCTCAAGTACGCCATTTACATAGTCGTCTTCTGAAAGCTTTTTCTTTCGTTTATTTTCATAATCCATTTAAATTGAATCCTCAAGTCGACGATTGATTTCTTGGATTACTTTTTGTGCCGCTACTGGGATAACAGTACCAGGTCCAAATATTGCTGCAGCTCCGTTATTTAATAAAAATTCATAATCACCGGCTGGTATTACACCTCCAGCAACTAGAACAATATCCTCACGACCTAACTTTCTCAACTCTTCCATTAATTGTGGCAGCAATGTTTTATGACCGCCTGCTAATGAGCTCATTCCAATAACATGAACATCATTTTCAACTGCTTGAAGTGCTGTTTCTGCAGGTGTTTGGAATAATGGTCCGATATCCACATCAAAGCCTAAATCGGCAAATGCAGTTGCGATTACTTTCGCACCACGATCATGCCCATCTTGCCCTAATTTTGCAATCATAATTCTTGGACGACGACCTTCTGTTTCTTCAAAATCATCCGCCATCTTGCGTACAACTTCGATTTCGTCTTTTTCGCCATATTCAGCACTATATACGCCCATGATTGAACGAATGACTGCTTTATGACGACCTACTACGTTTTCATAAGCATCCGAAATTTCACCTAATGTTGCACGAGCTCTAGCTGCTTCAACTGCAAGCGCTAACAAATTACCTTCTCCCGACTCAGCAGCTTCCGTAATTGCGGCTAATGCTGCTTGAACTTTTACTTCATCTCTTGAAGCACGTAGTTCACGTAAACGCATAATCTGCGCTTCGCGAACGGCAGTATTATCAACTTCTAAAACATCTAATGGATCCTCTTTTTCAAGGCGATATTTATTTACACCAATAATCGTTTCTTTCCCTGAATCAATGTGAGCTTGGCGTCTTGCAGCAGCTTCTTCAATTCTCATCTTTGGTAAACCAGTCTCAATTGCTTTTGCCATTCCACCTAATGATTCAACCTCTTGAATATGCGCCCATGCTTTACGTACTAATTCATTTGTTAATGATTCAACGTAATATGAACCACCCCAAGGGTCTACTACATTACATATTCCAGTTTCCTCTTGTAAATATAGCTGCGTATTACGCGCGATTCGTGCAGAGAAATCTGTAGGTAACGCAATCGCTTCATCTAATGCGTTCGTATGAAGTGATTGTGTATGTCCTAATACAGCCGCCATCGCTTCAATACAAGTACGAGTTACATTATTAAATGGATCTTGCTCCGTTAAGCTCCATCCAGAAGTTTGTGAATGTGTCCTTAAGGCCATCGATTTTTCTTTCTTTGGATTAAATGATTTAATTAATTTTGCCCAAAGTAAACGACCTGCTCGCATTTTGGCAATTTCCATAAAGTAATTCATTCCAATGCCCCAGAAAAACGATAATCGAGGAGCGAATGAATCAATATCAATTCCCGCTTTTAATCCTGTTCGTACATATTCCAATCCATTTGCTAGCGTATATCCAAGTTCGATATCAGCAGTTGCTCCTGCCTCTTGCATATGGTAACCAGATATACTGATGCTGTTAAACTTAGGCATATGTTCTGAAGTATAAGAAAAAATATCAGCAATAATACGCATCGATGCTTCTGGTGGATAAATATATGTGTTACGAACCATATATTCTTTCAAAATATCATTTTGAATTGTTCCTGTAAGTTGAGACTGATGTACACCTTGTTCTTCAGCAGCAACAATATAAAATGCTAAAACTGGAAGTACAGCACCGTTCATCGTCATTGAAACTGACATTTTATCCAAAGGAATTCCATCAAATAAAATTTTCATATCTAAGATCGAATCGATTGCAACTCCTGCTTTTCCTACGTCACCTTCTACTCGCGGGTGATCTGAATCATAACCACGGTGCGTAGCTAAATCAAAGGCAATTGATAATCCTTTTTGACCAGCAGCTAAATTTCTTCGATAAAATGCATTACTCTCTTCTGCAGTAGAAAAGCCAGCATATTGACGAATTGTCCAAGGTTTGTTTATATACATCGCTGGATAAGGCCCTCTTAAAAATGGAGCAATACCAGATACATAGCCTAAATGTTCCATATTATTTAGATCATTTGAATCATATAAAGGCTTTACATCAATTTGTTCTAACGTTTTCCAATCTTCATTATGAATTTCCAACGATTTAGGAGGAGTTATATTTGGTTCTGAAAATGCTGTTTTAAATGGTATTTTTGTAAAGTCTGTTAGTTTGTTCATTTCATAAACCCTCCATTCTGTTGCAGATTTACTAATGTTTCAAAATTATTAACAGTCATATTGATGAAATCATCAATTCCATATTGTTTAAATAAATCCATTTCCTCTATTGATGGTTTTCCAGCTAATAGTATTTTTGTATTTGGATTTTGTCCTTTAATCTGCTTACATATAGTCGGTACGTTCTCTGAATATTGATCATCGGTTGAGCAAACTACTACAATAGTAGATTCTGAATTTTTAAATGCATCGACTATTTCATCAATAGAAGTAAACCCTTTATTTTGTAAAACCTTAAATCCACCAACTTCAAAGAAATCAGTAACAAAATCTGTTCGTGGTTTATAAGCTGCAACTGGACCAAAATTTGCTACAAAAACTGTTGGGAATTCACCATTAGTATCCTTAAACTTTTGAGAATTTTGACGTAATTCCTCATAAGATTGAGCCCCTCGATGGATTGTTAACGGGTTAACAATTAGGCCATCCGATTTTTCTAAATTCATTGCATGTAATATATTCACGATTGCTGCA
The DNA here is from genome assembly GCF_002555445.1 of Bacillus sp. AFS017336. Lineage (NCBI taxonomy): Bacteria > Bacillati > Bacillota > Bacilli > Caryophanales > Bacillaceae > Bacillus > Bacillus sp. AFS017336. The sequence continues at coordinate 10,918 of NZ_NUCO01000143.1, read as the reverse complement.
CCATTATTTGCCGCATCAATTGTATCCTCTACTGAACTACCATTTAATGAAATTACTTCAGTTAAAAATTCTAAACTTTCATTTTTACTAGTTTCTAAGTTCACTTCATTCGAATTTTTTGCACCTTTAGTTTCTAAAGGAATTTCATTCAAATTTGGAAAAATATTTGTTCCTATAAACTTATCTTTTCTAGTTTTTATATTGTTTATTTTTTCATTAGCTACTTTACTAACTAAGTCCTGAGGTAAACCAAATTGGATTGCTTTAAGCATTCCGCCTTTTTCTTCAATCAGTTGGAAAAGTTCCCATACTTTCTCGGCTAAAGTATAAGTAAGTGATTCGATATACCATGAACCACCAGCTGGATCTGTCACTTTTGATAAATTTGATTCTTTATCAAGTATTAAATGTGTATTTCTGGCAATTCGTCTTGAAAACTCTTCTGAAGGTTTAATTGATTCATCAAACGGCGAGATATGAAGAGTATCTGTTCCACCAATCACTCCAGCAAATGCTTCAACAGTTCCACGGAGTATATTCACATAAGGATCATATATTGTTTTCGTCCAAGCAGAAGTTCGAGAATGAATTTTCATTTTTTGTGAAGCGTCATTTCCACCTAGTTCTTTTATAATTCTTGCCCATATCATTCTAGCCGCTCTCAATTTAGCGATTTCCATAAAGAAGTTTGATCCAATTGAAAATGAGAAAAGCATTTTTGAAGCAGCATCATCAAGCGAAACTTTTTGTTGATCCATTTCACGTAAATACTCTAGGCCAGACGATATAGCAAATGCTAATTCATGCACTGCATTTCCGCCAGCATCGTGGTATGGATGAGATTGAACTAAAATATTTCTTAGATTTGGTGTGTTTTTAACTGACCATTTTGTTATCTCGCCCATCATTTTGTAAGCATTTTCAATTTTATATGGAAGGGTCCCATCTTTTACTAAATTACTTAAAGGATCCATTCCAAGACAGCCTTTAATTTTCGTTAAATCGTAATTTTGTTGTTGTAAGTATGCGATAAACGTACCAAAAAATGCTTGGCCGCCATTAACTGTTTCTATATATAAAGGAACTTCCTCTAAATTAATATTTTGGAAGGCTGTTCTAAAATCAGAAACTGATTTTAAGATTAACCCTTTTTTCGGATTTCCATTATTAGTTTCTACTGAATCATTTAGTCGGATTTTTAACATCGTTTGTCCTTTGTCTAAATCATGTCTTGCAACTCGGTTAAATTCCTCTGCTGAAGCACAATCTATCTCCTGACAAATTTCCCATGCTTGATCCAAATACCCTTGCTCGTTTGTCCCTCTAACATATGGAAATTCTCCCGGTTGTGATTTTAAATAAGGATAGTTAGCGAGATCCTCATCACCATACATTGGTTTCAGAGCGATTTCTTCATATGTTTTTGTAACAAGCTTTTCCTCAATAGTGGCTCCTTTTAAGGATTTTTCTACAACATCTCTCCACTCTTGTGCAGTTGGCTTTGGAAATTCAGTAAATAAATTTTCTTCCAAGTTATGGTTCGAAGTTTTTGTATTTTCTGACATGTTTAAAGCCACTCCTTTCTTGATCTCTTCATTTAATCAAAATAATTAGATTATAAAGTCGATTATTCTTTTCATTAAGAATAGAAATGCAAAGAATAATTAAAAATTCGACAAACTATTTAGAAAATCCTCTAAAATTATGAAAATTATGCATTTTTTAAATGATTTTATAATTAACTATATTTAGAATTTTATTTTTAGGGTCGATGGCTAAAAATAAAACAGCTATTTTACCATGTAAAATAGCTGTTTTATTCGTTTTAAAATCGCATTAAATTTATAGTTCAAGGACTATTTGATGTGACTTTGCTCTTGATACACAAGTTAAAATCATCTTATTACTTTTTCTTTGTTCGTCATCTAATAAAAAATCTTGGTGATCAACTTGTCCATCAATGACATTCACTTCACAAGAGCCACACCTACCAACTCTGCAAGAATATGGTATGTTTATTCCTTCATCAAGCAAAACATCTAATAGAGTTTTATCAATTGGAACTTGTTTGGTCGTTCCATTCGATAGCTTTACCTCAAATGCTTTTGTGTCAGGAACTAATCGAGGCGTAAAAATCTCCATATGTACACTTGACTTAGGGTAGCCAAATGCATAAGCAGCTTCATTAAATTGCGAGATAAAACGATTAGGGCCACAAAAATAGACATGTGTACCAATAGAATGATCTAAAAGCGTTTCGACATTAAGTCTTTTAGGATTAATCTCTTTTGTAAAATAAAATGATGTTTTATCCCCATATTCTTCTATTAAGAAATCATAATATGCACAGCCTTTATTTGTTGATGAAGTATAATGAAGCTCAAACGATTTATTTTGACTTTTTAAATCCTTCATCATCGAAATAAATGGAGTGATCCCAATCCCTGCTGCATAAAACACATGATGCTTAGCTCTTTTACTTAATGGAAAGTGATTTTTTGGGTAGCTTATTTGTAGTTGATCACCTTCTTCAACGTGTATATGCCAATATTCCGATCCTCCTTTTGACTCCGTACTTAGATGAATAGCAATTTTATAAGTGTTATCAAAAAGCGAATGCTCAATTATTGAATAAGGTCTGCAAATCATTTCATTTCCTGCATTAACATATGTATTAATATGAGAACCACCACTAAAAGCAGGGAGATTAAATTGATCAACTGGAACAAAACTATATTCTTTAACCTGTTGTGTTATTTGCTTTATTTTGCAAACACGTACTAGTATCGTATTCTCATTCAATACATACACCCCCATCTATAATTTAGCTATATTTCCTAAGTATGCATCATACAACGTTGAATAGTGATTAGAGACCGAAAGTAACAACTGACAGTTTTGGCATTTAATTTCACAACCAAATTGTAGATTAACTAATTCTGTTAAACTATGACAACGACAACAAAAGACCTTCGAATTCATCTCTCCATAGCCCACATATTGGACTTCATCTTCAAAAAAGCCAACATCTTCAATGATTGGTCTAACATTTTTAAGTTCTTCCTTACTTAGTGCGATATATAAATAGCTGCCCATCTTCTGATTTTCCAACCAAGTCTTTATATTCGTTTTATATTGATTAGGACTTGTATCAAATCCAATAAATACAAAATCGAATGAATAGTTTTTCTCAAGCAGTTTTTCAAATATCGGTTGAATTAGCTCCATTCCCCGATGATTTGAACAGATTAAATATTTTCTTTTACCATCTATAAAACTAGCTTTTTCAACTATTAAATTATTCATCTCATCCTACCCTACTTCATCAAGTTTATTTTTTAAGTATGTTAGTACTTCTGTTTTATATAAAGATATTCCTTTATAATCTAAAATGAAATCTGGTAATTCACTTAATATTGTATAAAACTGTTTAAGCCATACTTTATTTAAAGAAAATTGCTCTAATGATATTATGTGAGTATGTATGGTAAAAAGAAGTCCATTACTAACTGATAACCTAAATAGCTTTTGAACTTCAACACGTAAATGAACAAATTTCCCAGCATTTTCACTAGTAACATTTTTTCTGTCCTTCCCCCATAGATCGAAAGTTTCTAAGGAAGTGTCCAGTCGATTTCCTGCCATTAAAGACCAATTTTTCCGGCTCCAAGGTGTTCCTTGTTCAATATTTTTTAAGAAGCGCAGTATTCTGTCATCTAATGAGTTTTCATTAAACATTGGGATTGGTTGGTGAATCTCTTTAAATTTCATTCCTAATTTAAATGCAAGTGACCAATTTGAAGGAAAACAAAGATGGCCAGCATCTAGAAATAAATCGTCGTCACGTTGACTCATATAAATTAAATCCTCTTGAATATGTTTGCCAATCATATTTAATGGTTCACCAAAAGTTGAGGATAAATCACCAAAAATAAATTGTTGTTCTTCATTTAGCAACTTATTATATAGCGTCCAATTTGCATTTTTCTTATAAACTTCAAAATGTGTAGGATAATACTTTGTTAAATGATCAATAACTAATTCTACTATTTCCCATTGACCTTCTATACTAGTAGGTAATGCTTGGTAACAATGGGTGGGCACTGTTTTTAAAAGTCTCCTTTTTAAGTTTATTTCGTTCTCATAATTAGGAGTAATTTCGATGCTTGCTGGTGGTTTTAATAGAATAGAATTATTGGAGTAACGATAAGAATCTTCTTTAAATGGATATGGAAAATGGTTTAATATACTGTTTTGATTCATCTAAAACATCCTTTAAAATAGAAATAGGTCAATAATTTTCAACTTGGAAAAGAAAAAGCGACTTTATTTACTTTGAAGTTAGAGAATCATTATATTTAGTTAATTATAAGAATATTCTGTTTTTTATGTCAATAGAAAGTCTTTTTGATCATAAAATTTAATCGTTAATTTACGAAAATTACATAAAAAAAATTGCTTATCATTATTTATAAGCAATTTTTAAACATAGTTTTATGGATCAAAGGGCGAGACATATTGAAATTACTCAATTTCTCCTGTCCAAGCTAGCATTCCACCAGTCATATTCACAACATTAAATCCATGACTTTCTAGAAATTGTACTGCTCGACTACTTCTACCACCTGCGTGACATACAACAATATATTCATTATTTTTATCTAATTCTGACATACGGAATTCAATTAAACCAAGTGGAATATGAGTTGCACCAGGGATCATTCCATTGGCTACTTCATCTACTTCACGAACATCAATAATATTAACGTCTTTCTCTTCCTTTAATAAGCTTTCTAACTTCTCTGCAGTGATTTCTTTCATGTTATTTTCTCCTTTTCTAAGACCAGGCACCCATTCCGCCTTTAACATTCGTAATATTCGTATAACCCATCTTTTTAAGAACTTTACAAGCTTTTTTACTTCTTACGCCACTTTGACAAATAATAATTGTTTCTTGCTCTTTAGATAAGTCATTAACATTATTCTTTAAAATATGTAGTGGGATATTTTTAAATTCTTTAATATTTCTTCCCTTAAATTCTCCAGAAGTTCTAACATCTATGAATTGTTTCTCTTTATTTTTCAATTCATTTTTTAACTCATCTGTTGATATTTGCTTTACTCCCTTGACAGGTAGAAAAGTTTGCATTAGAAAATAAGCTATTAACACAATGATTATACCATTTAATATATCCATTTATTTCCTACTTTCACATTATGTTCTTGAAATGTGCATCCTAAAAGTGATTTTTACTTTATCTACTCTTAACTAATAAACTAACAGCTTCTTTTACAATTTCTTCTGCATCCTCGCCATTTTCATCAGCTAGTCTGACACACTCTATAAGATTAGTACTAACAATTACTCCAATTGTGCGATCCATAGCCGCTCTTACTGCAGATAACTGAGTGATAACTTCCTTACATCCTTTATCTTCATCCATCATTTTTAAAATGCCTCTAAGTTGGCCTTCAATTCTTCTCACTCTATTTTTTATTTGATCATCATAAGACATTAAAATACACCCTTTCTATGGAACAACTTTATAATAGTTAAAATGAACTATATACCCTGATGGGTATGAAGTCAACTAATCTATATTGAATTTACTTGGTTGAATAGAAAAACAATAGCCACTCTCTATTTTTAAAGAAAGTGGCTGTCGTTCATTAGTAAACTAAACATTTAAATTGTTAAATTATTTTGATCTATTTTTAGAATCCTTGTCTTTGACGATCATAAAGTCAGGAAAAATAATCTGTTAGATAAAGAGTAATGACTTAAATTATGTGTGTTTTATTCTCATCTCTCAACTAATACCCAAACAATCTCACAATCTTCATCACTATCATTGATCGCCCAATGTTCTTCCCCTGCTGGAATTAAGGTAGCGTCACCAGCTGTTAGATGAAAACTTTCACCTGCAGATTCTGTGTAGATCGACCCCTTAATAACAATTGAATATTCATCTTGATTATGAGAACCGAATCCGCTAATTGGAATTCTAGCTTTTGGTGGAACTAAAACAGTACCAAACTGTGTTTTTCCTCCTTCAATACTGTTTTCATTAAAAATTGTTTTTAAAGATACAAACGGCACATTATCTGTAGTCAATTTGTCTGTATTAACGAGTAACATTAGTCTCTCACCTCAATTTAATCTTCCATTTACTATATTCTCAACATGTAAAGTATCAGGATTTAATTTCACACCATAAATTTCACTTGCTTGTTCTAAGCTGATATAACCATTTTTAACGTCAGTTATTACTTTTTCAATCGGACGATCTAATGGATTACCAAATCCACCACCTGTAGCAGTTATTAAACGTACAGTGTCACCTTTTTGGAGTGGAAAACGAGCAAATTTGCCATAAGGACCACGTACTTCACCATTTGCCTTAACAATTTCAAATTCGTTGCGAGAACCATCTTTTCCTTCGTTAATCCCCCATGGTAAGTACTTGTTCCTACCAAAAGTTGCAGTTACAGTCTGTCCATCGGTCATTGCAGTATAAGATCTAACAGTTCCAGAGCCACCACGATATTCACCAGCACCAGCTCCGTCTGTATGTAGACTATATTCTTCTACCATAATGCCATAACGAGCTTCAGCTACTTCAACTGGTACATTATAAGTCTCACCATCACCAATACAAAATTGGCCTACAGCACCGTCTATTCCGTCTCCTGCACCCCATCCTCCTACTGATGGTTCTACAATTAAGAATGATTCATTTGTATCTTGATGTATTCCAGATAATACAACTCCACAAACTGATAGCAAATGCCCAGCTGTTAATCGATCAGGTAAGATTGGCGCTAAAGCTTTCCAAACTAAGTCAGAACCATAGAGCATAGTTTCCCAATAGGTGGAAACTGCAGCTGGTCTTTCTGCTGAAAAGATAGATCGTGCCTCGGCAATCACTTTTAGTGGTCTAAATACACCATCATTTACATCCTGAGAAGGATTAGTTGCTGCTAAAAATATTGCTCTAACTGCTGAAACTAGGGCTGTATATGAGCAATTGACTGGTCCGAGTACTTGTGGGTGGCTTCCAGAAAAGTCACAAACAAATTCCTCATCAGTAATCGTAACTTTTACTTGTACTTTAAATGGATCATTCCCAATTCCATCATCGTCGATATAATCTACAGCTTCAAAAACCCCTTTTGGTAACTTTGATAGCTCTTTACGGGAAATTTGTTCTCCATGATGAAGTAAATGTTCAATTGTTTCTTTTACAATATACTTACTATATTTGCTACACAATTCCACAAAACGTCTTTCGCCAGTTTTCAAGGCCGCTACTTGTGCCCACATATCTCCTAAAGATAAATCCGGGAAACGAACATTTGCTGCAATAATTTCTACAAGTGGTTGGTTGATCTTACCTTCGTCGAATAGTTTGACGCATGGAAACTGTAAACCTTCTTGAAAAATTTCAGTAGAATCGGTTGTCCAAGAGCCTGGATCTTTTCCACCTACTTCAGTCCAGTGTGCTTTATTTGCAGAAAATGCAACAATTTCACCTTCGTAAAAGATTGGCATTACAAGCCCAACATCAGAAAGATGCGAACCACCGCCACCATAAGGGTCATTAATAATAATGATGTCTCCAGGCTTTAAATCACCTTTTTGACCAAATTTCTTTAAAGTTTGCTTAACCATAAAGGTCAGCATCCCGATGAATCCAGTTACGCCATTTCCTTGAGTAAGCAGCTGTCCTTTATCATCAGTAAGTCCACTTGCGAAATCTAAAACCTCATAAATGATAGGGCTCATAGAAGTACGTGCAAGTGTATGAAACATTTCTTCTCCAATTGCAATTAAAGAATCTTTTACAATTTCTAAAGTAAACTGATCTACCTTTTCCTGTACTTGATGACTATTCATTTATTACACCCCAGTCTCAATAATTAAATTTCCATAAGGATCTACTGTTAATGATTGATTTGGATAGAGTACCGTAGAAGATGTTTGTTCTTCTACAATAGCTGGGCCATCTATCTTGCTATCAGCATTTAATAAATCTCGCTCGTAAATATTTGTCTTGATCCATCCATAGTCTTCAAATAGCACATTTCTAACCTCTTTAATTGAGCTTTCTGCGTTATCTCCAATATTTTTTAATTTTGCTATATTAGGTTTTTGAACGTTTCCTAATGCCGTTAAATGTAGATTTACAATTTCAGTAGGTGCCCCTTCTAATTTAAAAGTAAATTGTTGTTCATGTATTTGGTGAAAACGCTCAACAATAACTTTCATAGTTTCTGAATTTAATAGTCCATTTGGAATTGGAACTTTTACTGTATGCTCTTGGCCAAGATATCTCATATCAGCATAACGTATGAATACAACATCTTTTTCAGAAATATCTTGAACCTTATATTGTTCAATCGCATTTTCTTCAATTTTTGCCCATTCTGAATTTATCTCATTAAAATCAATCGTATTAACTCTTCGAATATAAGTTTGAATATAGTCTTGGCGTAAATCCGTCATTAGCATACCCCAAGCCGAAAATACTGAAGAAGCAATTGGAATGATTACTTTACGCACTCCTAGCTCTTTTGCAAGGGACATGGCATGCATCGGACCACCACCACCAAAGGCTACAAGTGAAAATTCTCTTGGATCATACCCTTTTCGAACTGAAATTAGCTTTAATGCATTTAACATATTAGAGTTAGCAATACGAATAATACCAAGTGCTGCATCTTCAACGGATATTTCGAAATGTTCCGATATTTTATTTTGAATTGCTCCCCGAACTGATTCTAAATCTACTGGGTTCTTGAAATTTTTTGGAGAAAGTCTACCAGTCACTAAATTTGCATCGGTTGTAGTTGGATCTTCGCCTCCTTGTCCATAAGCCACTGGACCTGGAAGTGCCCCAGCTGACTGTGGCCCGACTTTTAAAGAGCCCGCACCGTCGATCCAAGCAATTGATCCTCCACCATTACCAATTTCTACTATGTCAACGACAGGAACTTTAATTGGATATCCAGCGTTTCGTTCATCTCGCTCAATTCGATAATCAGTAGTTACCTTTACCTCACCCTTATTAATTAAAGAGCATTTAGCTGTCGTTCCACCTATATCAAAAGCAATTATATTTTCCTCACCTAGTAATTTACCTAGAATCGCTGCTCCAAATATTCCTGCTACCGGGCCTGACTCAACCATATTAATTGGTGATTCTTTCGATTGATTAAAAGTTGTCGTTCCAGAATTCGATTGCATGATGTATTTATTGCCCGAAACTCCTACATCTTGTAATTTTTTCTCTAATCGATCTATGTATGATACCGCAATCGGTTTAACGTATGAATTTAATACCGCTGTATTTGTTCGCTCGTATTCACGCCATTCTTTTGTAATATCACTAGAAGCTGTTACATATACTTCTGGCCATAATTGTTGAATCATTTCAGTAACTGCTTTTTCATGAATTGGATTAGCATATGCATGGAGGAATGAAACAGCGATCGCATCAACGCCTTCTTTTTTCAGTTGCTCTACCGCGACTTTAACTTCATCTAAATTAATGCCTTGTAATATATCACCTTTATAATTTAATCGTTCACTTACTTCAAATCTTAAATGTCGTGGGACAAATGGAGTTGGTTTTTGATATCGTACATTAAATAAATCTGGTCGATTCCCACGTGCTATTTCAATAACATCTCTAAAACCCTTTGTTGTGATTAAACCTGTTTTAACACCTTTTCGTTCAGTTAATGCATTAATAATCACTGTAGTACCGTGAATAAATGCTTGAATTGCATCACCTTGTATTCCACTTTTAGTCATAACATCGATAACACCTTGCTCAAAATTAGGTGGAGTCGTATCACTTTTCGCGACGCCAATTCGACCATTCTCGTCTAAAAAAACTAAATCGGTAAAAGTTCCTCCTATATCAGTTGCTACTCTCACGCTAAAAACCTCCTACTAAAATGATGTAATTTTTATAATAAATGATTTGTCGCAATTAGCGACAAACCATTAATTTTTAAATATTGAAGGTGTAAGAACACTAATAATATGAACTGATTCATTTGTTGGGTTGTACCAAGCATGATCGACAGTTGAAGGGAAATGGATTGAATCTCCAGCCTTCATGTGGTACTCCTGTTCATCAACATTCATTACGACCTCCCCTGCTAATACATAATAGAACTCTTCTCCAGGGTGATTGAATGCAACTTCTTGTTTTTGGTATGGTGCCAAAGTAATATAGATTGGCTCGAGTGCTCTCCCCTCAAATTCACCACCTAGCCTTGCATATACTGCATTAGAGCGTTCAATTTGAAACGATTTTCGATCTTTAGCAGGAGTATAATATTTAGTTTCAATTGACTCCTGAAAAAAATAAGAGATCGAAACTCCAAGACCTTCTGCAATTTTTTGTAAGGAAGTGATTGCTAAAGAACTATTTCCCCGCTCTACTTGTGATAAAAAGCTAACCGACAAACTAGTTTTATCACTTAGCTCCTTTAATGTAAGATCTTGTTGAATTCGAAGTAAACGTATTTTTTCATATATGTTTTCCATATTGGACCTCGTTTAATATTCTGAATTTTTTACTTATATAAAATATAATACAGTATAACTAAAATTGTCTACCTGTTTTTTTGTAGTACTAAAAAAAATTTAGTAATATGAAAATTTTGATGTTGAAAATTCGAGGATAGTGAGAAGGTGTTTAGTAAGAAAACTAGCCACCCGTGATAATGGATGGTTTGCTCTGCGGCTGATAGACTTTGTAACAGACTAAACCAGAAAGGGCTACTGAACAGTTCGTCTGCTTCATCTATATCTTTTAAAAGAGACGGTTAAAGCAGTTGGATTTGTGCATAAATGGGGGACTTTTGCTCATAAAACGATGGATTTTGGACTTCGGTCAAGAAA
>NZ_NUCO01000142.1:0-956 GCF_002555445.1 Bacillus sp. AFS017336 | reverse complement strand
AAGTTTTCATTCGGTCCCATGTATGCTGGTAATGTTTGTGGTGCATTCGGATTCGGCCCCATGTATGCTGGTAATGTTTGCGCATTATTTACTGGGAACGGTGCAGGCAATGGCATTGGCGCTGGTAATGGCATTGGCATAGCTGTTGGTGGAACTGGTGCTGGTAATGGCATTGGCATAGCTGTTGGTGGAACTGGTACTCCACCTGTTGCACCAGGAGCTTCTCCAGTCACTCCTGTCAACATCGGCATAGAACCAAAGCTCGGCAATGTTGGTAATGCTCCTCCTTCTCCTCTACCTGGATAATATGGATAGTTAGAATTTGGCCCCATGTAAGCTGGTAATGTCTGCGGTGCATTTGGTCCCATGTAAGCTGGCATTGTTTGTGGCGCATTTGGTCCCATATATGCTGGCATTGTTTGTGGGAAATTTTCATTTGGTCCCATATACGCTGGCATTGTTTGTGGGAAATTTTCGTTCGGTCCCATATATGCCGGTAATGTTTGTGGTGCATTTGGTCCCATATACGCTGGTAATGTTTGTGCTGCATTNNGCTGCATTTGGATTTGGTCCTACATATGCTGGCAAGGTTTGTGGTGCATTTGGTCCCATATACGCTGGCAGTGTTTGTGGTGCATTTGGTCCCATATACGCTGGCAAGGTTTGTGGTGCATTTGGTCCCATATATGCTGGCAATGTTTGTGCTTTATTCGTAGCTACCGGTGAAACTTGCGCATTCGGCTTTCCTGTTGCTACTGGTGATACTTGCATATTTGGTTTTCCTGTTGCTGCTGGTGATACTTGCATATTTGGTTTTCCTGTTGCCACTGGCGATACTTGAACATTTGGCTTTCCTGTTGCCGCTGGTGATACTTGCATATTCGGTTTTCCTGTTGCTGCTGGTGATACTTGCATATTCGGTTTTCCAGTCGCTATTGGTGATACTTGTTGATTCG
>NZ_NUCO01000141.1:0-6760 GCF_002555445.1 Bacillus sp. AFS017336 | reverse complement strand
GGCAATTAGAAGATGATATGCTCCCCCCCCCATCCTAGAGTAGGACCATATGATGATTTATGGAATTTAGATAATAAAAAAGAAAACATTGCTCCTGTAAAACCTCGAAAAAAGAAATTCCCACCACAACCTGAAAAGGATCTTTTACTATTTATTCAACACTTTAGTCGCGAATTAGAAGAGTGGCAACGAGACATTTTAACAATGTTACGAGAGGAATTGGTTTATTTTTGGCCACAGCTCGAAACAAAAATTATGAATGAGGGATGGGCTAGTCTTTGGCATCAACGTATTATGAGAGAGTTAGATTTAACATCAGGTGAATCAATTGAATTTGCAAAACTGAATGCAAGTGTACTACAGCCCTCGAAGACAAGTATAAACCCTTACTATTTTGGACTAAAAATGTTTGAGGATATTGAAGAAAAATATAACAATCCATCTGAAGAAATGAAACAATATGGGGTGAAAGCTGGTTCTGGAACTGAAAAAATTTTTGAAGTACGTGAGCTTGAATCAGATACTAGTTTTATTAGAAACTATTTATCAAAAGAATTTGTTATGAACAAAGACTTGTATTTGTTTAATAAACAGGGAAAAGAATATAAGATTAATGATAAAAGTTGGGTGAATGTACGTGATCAATTGGTAAATATGCGCACGAATGGTGGATATCCCTATATTACTGTAAATGATGGAGACTATCAAAAAAATGGTGAATTGTATTTAAATCATTCATTTGAAGAAATTGAATTAGATCTTAAATATCTTGAAAAAGTTTTATCATATATATACCAATTGTGGGGAAGAACGACTCATATTGAGACAAGAATGGATGGGAAAGTTGTATTATTTAGTTATGATGGTAATAATGTAAATCGTAAATATTTGTAAATGCCGGTTTAGGCGTTTTTTTATTTTAGCTGTTTTGTAAACGTTGTTGGTTTAAAAAAAGATATGTTGATTACCGTTATCCATGCAACGACCAAACAAGTACTCTCCACATTTTGAGCTAAATCTATATAATATCAGAAGTGAAATACGGGACTTTTAACTTGCCCGTCGTGATTTTAAACAGGCGTTTTCTTGTCCTATTGAACTAAAGCATTGTTGTAGCGTTAATCCCAGTCGCCTTCTTATTGGATAGTTCATTTAAGAGAAACCTCTGCAGGCAAAGAAATACTAGCATACGCCTTATCCATATGCTAAAATAATCAAAATTTTTATCACTTATCTCATAATAATAGGTTACAGCCTCTCTTTTAAAAATGTTTCCATAATATCTTTCTTAAATTTTTCATAATCAAATTGAAAAGCCACACTATGTGTTTTAAAATCTGGATTTGCCTCAAAACGAAAGTCTGCAATACTTTGACCGAATCCATCTCCTTGGTCAGGAATTATTTTAATTGGTACTTTTGAGAGACGAACCGCTTCTGGATTTAACAAATACCAGATTGTTACAAAGTCATGCATAGGACTTCCAGCTATGCCAGGATTCGATTTAGAATAGAAACTATAGTAGTAGTCCAACATGGGCTTGATAATGAGCCCTGCTGGATCTTTTGTGTTACGATGAAATGCATCGATTTGTTGAACCATTTCAGGTGTAACAACGGCATGTTGAGTAATGTTTAAGGGAACTATTGTTAAATTTTTTGCATGTTGTAGAATTATATTTGCTGCATATGGATCAGAATAAAAGTTAGCTTCTGCCACAGCTGTCACATTTCCAGGATAAAAAAAAGCCCCTCCCATACAAATGTATTCTTTCACATCCTTCATCTTAGCTAAGTTTAAAACAAATGCGGTAGCCAAAGAAGAAAGCCTTCCTAAATTAATAATAATCAAGTTGTCCAAATTTGAATCTATAATGGGATAAATATCATTAATAGGGTATACAGGAGAGGTGATTTGAGGAGGAATAATAGGTCCTAGCCCAGCTTCCCCATGCACTTCTGGAAAAGACTTTACAGCTATACCCGTTAAAGGGACAGATGCACCAAGAAAAACAGGTATCTCCTGTCTTCCCGCGATAAACTTTAAATAATTTATATTCCATATAGCTTTTTCCCTTGATACATTCCCATAGTCGGCTACAATCCCTACAAGTTGAATATCCTTACGAAAAAAGGTATACAGTAAAGCAAATGCATCATCAATTCCTAAATCAGTAAACAGAAGAACTTTTTTTTGCAAAATTCCGCCTCCTAGTAAATTGGATAATAAGAAGATGTGAAAGCAAGTACCGTTAATAAAATAAGGTAAGTATGCTATTATGTACTGATTTCAATTGTTTTAGGTAAAACGGATTGTTTCCTATGTTTTCACTTTTTTATTATAAATTGAATCATCTTTATCTGTTTTTAATTAGTTGGATTACATTCTGTGATACTATTTTGGCTCCCCCTTTAAGTAAGGGGGGATATTGAGTAGAATGATTATTTATAATATTCACCAATACTAAACTGATGCCTGTCTTCATTCGATTTTAATTTTGCTTCATAAAAGCCGTATGGAAATCTGGTCTACATAAACACCAACATCGTGATAGGCAATAAAAGAGGTTCCACCAAGAAGGTCTTTTTTTATCTTTTAACTAACAAGCTCGTACTTTGTAACAACATTGAACAAAGTTGAATTTATTTTTTATAAGCCAAAAATTTATTCAAAAAGTACAAACTGTTGTGTCACCAAGATGCTAACTGTTATTCCTATTAATACTTAGTTTAAAAATGACAAAAAAACCAGAAAAACCTTCATTCAGGATTATCTGGTTTCTAAATTTCTACGTATTTCGCACTCGGTTTAATCTTCTATAGCCATTTACTTCGCCGCTTTCTCATTATCAGGTCAAATAATGTCTACTCAAAATCTAGCATTCCTGCAAAATCAGAAAAATCTTCATCCGAATCCTTATCGTTGGTACGTTCATTAGGATCAGTTGGATAGAGCCTTTGCGCTTGAATGGTATTTTTACTACCAATCAACATTGCGATGAATGCAGAGATTGATTTTTGAATAACCGGATCATTTAATATCTTTCTGTCTTCGGATGTAAGTTTATAGGCTAAGCGTACGTATATGTCGTCAACAATTGATTCTTCGTTTGCTTCTTTTGCTGCTGCCTCAATAAGATTTAATATTTCTGAATTACGCTTATCTAACCCATTTAAAAACTTTAATGTTTCATCACTTATCTCTACTGGAAGCTTAATTGAAAATGTTTTACCAGGTTCTAATGCTTTATTATTTGACACGCATTAAACACCTACTTTTTTTAACCCTAATTCAATCCCTTTATTTTTAGAAACGATGTATAGGATTTTGAAGTATGCCTTTGCAATGCTCCAAATACTCTCATCTGCCTCTAAAAAATGTAGTTCATATCCTTTACCTACTTTATTTAAACCTTCTAATTGTTCGCAAATGATAGCTGCTGAACCACCTACGATGTAAATTTCATCTAGGTCGCCAACGTTATCCCATGTGCTAACGATATCATTGTATTGCAATTGAGCGTAAGTTTGTAGATGTTTATCGACAGTTGATTTAATTGATACAGGCTTGCCATCAGGCTTAATAATAAATGGATCGTTCTCACGTACAATGTTTTCTACAAGTTGGCGTCTTGATTTGAAAATGGTTTTTCTGTATTCACGGTCTAAATCTTTATTGATTAAATCAAGGTAATGACCGATTCCAGCAATATCCCCTTCTGAGCTTTCATTATCAATTTTTCCATTTCGAATAATCGCTTTATCTCTAGTATTTCCACCAATGTCAGTGATTAGTAGATTTTTAGACAGTAGTTCTTGATTTTTTTTATTAAAATAATCGTCCATCGTTAGATTGATCATTGCTGCATATCCCTCGATACTTACTATAACGTCTTCAAACTCTATTCGAACTGTTTTTCCTTTTAACCCTCCAGGGGTTTGTTCGAATTTTACTTCATGCATACTCTCTATCAGTTTTTTCTTAAAATTAATCCGTGCATTTTCATCATCTTTTACCTCATCCAATGGTAAACCTGTACTCAATAAGTATTTTACGTTTATAACATCTTTATCTGAATTTTTAGCTGCATCCAATGCAAGTGCAGTAAGAAGTAGAATGATTGTTTGCTCAGAATCCCCTTTTTTAACACGAGAAGATACGACATCGTTGTTTACTTCTTTCGCAGCTAAATTACCAACCGCATAGATTGCAGATTCTTTTAAAGCCCTAGAAGTCACATGGACATGTAGTTCTTCAATTGGTTCATTCTCATCTGACAACATTGAACGTGTATCCATTCTTTTTATGACATTCGGTATGTAAATACGATTTTTTTCAGAAAGTCCTCCGATAAAACCTTTTAAACTATCATTTCCAGCATCTAGTGACGCAATCTTAAATTTCATTAACAATCATCTCCTAAATTGGATTTATTTACCTTATATACAAATGATAACACTTTAGTAACACTGTTTCAATCTTTAAGTAACACTTTAGTAACACTTTTTATACTATTCAATTACTATTAAATAACCCCTGTGATTTACTAAGTGATTGCTGAACAAAAATTTTAAAAATAAAAAAGCTGATCTGTTATGACCAGCTTTCTTGCCTACTGAGTTCATTCATAAACTCAAATCGTTGAATCGTCTAGTATATATTAATAGAATGATTGTTTAGTTACTAGTTTTTTCATTTTTTTGATTAATAGATCACAATACGCCATAGTCTTCTAATAATTTTCGCAAAGCCTGGTTAATCAGTTTTGATTTGTCCCCTTTTTGCCCTCTAGCGGAAATTTTATCTACTTCAGTGGCCAAGTCGGGATCCATATAAAAAGAAGTAAAGACTTTCTTCTCTTTCTTCTTCAAGGTCTTTTTTCCAGAAGCAAGATTTCGAAGATAATCATCGTCTTCATCTTCAATTTTAGTATTAACAATATCGTTATTGTCATTGATGACATATGTTTCGTTTTCTAAGTCATTGTTATTATTAATGATGTCAATGTTTTGATTGTTATTATCAGTAATGTTATTGTTCTCGATTTCTTTTTTGATATCGACTTTGTTATCAGTCTTCTCATCAATCACATCAGTTTCGTATGAATTAAAAAAGGTCTGAGTAGCATTCGGTTTTTTTATTTTATCTTTGAGGCTGATTTTGTTGGACACGTTCCTTCAACTCCTTTATAAAGGGAATATAGTATTCTAAGGCAATTTTTAATTCTGCGTTTTCTTCAAAACCAGTTATGGCTAAACGTCTTGTCGCAGCTTTTCTGCGTATAAAGGAATGGAATTTCAGCCCAGGATAATCTTCATCAATTGCTTCTTCCATCACTTCATTTTCTTTCGCTCTTGCATCGATCAAGGAGAAAAGAATACCAGCTGTTTCTAAGGTTGGATTGTATCGTTCTTTTGCTCCTTCAATGATTTCTAAGAACTTTGGAATCGCATAATAAGCAAACATGGATCCGTCAAACATGACAACAGCGTAACTACCAGCTTCAGAGAAGGTACTTAACGGCAAAACAGTTTGTTCGGATAATGCAGGTGGCGTATCAATAATAATCCAGTCATAGTCCTCCATAACAGGTTCAAGTGCTTTTTGTAATGCGTCTAACTTTAATCCCTTTTCATACATTCTTCTAGGTAATGTTGCTAGAAAATCATTAGCTGGGATTAAGTCTAGGTTTTCTTTAATTTTAATAATGTATGAACGGGCATCTTCATTTAAGATTGCTTCTAAAATGCTTTTCTCCTCAAAAACGCTGCATATGTCATACTCTCCGGTTAAGAAACTGGTTAAGTTCCCTTGTCCATCCATGTCAATAGCCAACACTTTCTCTTCTTGACTTAATAGATAGGAAGTAATGCCGCTACTTGTCGATTTAGAGCAACCACCTTTACTTATACCAAATGTGACAATTTTTGCTGTCAAGATTAACACCTCTTTCAAAAATATAGATGAATATTTTAAATTGAATGGAACATCGAGTATATATCTACTAAAAATAAGATTTATCTCAAAAAACTAGTATGTGTATAATTCATCATTATAACATATGTCATTATATATATCACTGTATATGATGTGTTTGTAGTTATTATTGAAAATCTATTTGATTTACATAGATTAATTAGTAGATTTCTAGTTTGATAGACAAATTCCTGTCTGGTTATTTGATATTTCTAATAAATGTGTAAACTGATCATTAAAATGATGTAACTAAATATTTCTAATAGAATAGTAATATATATATTTAATAAATATCGATAATATCATATTTGTAGTTTTTAATTCCTATATATATGCCTTATTATATATTAACATATATGATTTTATTAATATATGACAATGGTATATAAGAATACTTCATTTATAACATCGGTATTAATTTATAAGTATATAAAATCAATAATAATAATATATATGATGCCATATATATTATAACGTATGATGTTTAGTATGTAACATTGATAATGAAGTATAAGAAATATATAACAACAACATTGCTATTGATATTATTGTATATGTGAAATTTGTCAATGTTATATATGGCAATATATATATTATAGTGTGTGATGTTTATCTGTAGCGTTGATAATGACGTATATTGAATATTTAATAACAACATCACTATTGATGTTGTTATATATGAAATACATATGAATGTTATATATGACAACATATATAACATGACGTAAGATGTTTAGTATTGCAATGTTGACAATGCCATATATTGTTTAATGCAAAATAAAAG
>NZ_NUCO01000140.1:0-2500 GCF_002555445.1 Bacillus sp. AFS017336 | reverse complement strand
ACCTCCATTCAGTGTTACCTGAACTTCATCCTGGACATGGGTAGATCACTCGGTTTCGGGTCTACGACCACGTACTATATCGCCCTATTCAGACTCGCTTTCGCTGCGGCTCCGTCTCTTCAACTTAACCTTGCACGGGATCGTAACTCGCCGGTTCATTCTACAAAAGGCACGCCATCACTCATTAACGAGCTCTGACTATTTGTAAGCACACGGTTTCAGGTTCTCTTTCACTCCCCTTCCGGGGTGCTTTTCACCTTTCCCTCACGGTACTGGTTCACTATCGGTCACTAGGTAGTATTTAGCCTTGGGAGATGGTCCTCCCAGATTCCGACGGAATTTCACGTGTTCCGCCGTACTCAGGATCCACTCAAGAGGGAACGAGATTTCAACTACAGGGTTTTTACCTTCTTTGACGGACCTTTCCAGGTCGCTTCATTTACCCCGTTCCTTTGTAACTCCGTATAGAGTGTCCTACAACCCCAAGAGGCAAGCCTCTTGGTTTGGGCTATCTTCCGTTTCGCTCGCCGCTACTCAGGAAATCGCATTTTGCTTTCTATTCCTCCAGGTACTTAGATGTTTCAG
Source organism: Bacillus sp. AFS017336 (assembly GCF_002555445.1). Taxonomy (NCBI): domain Bacteria; kingdom Bacillati; phylum Bacillota; class Bacilli; order Caryophanales; family Bacillaceae; genus Bacillus; species Bacillus sp. AFS017336. The sequence goes on along the minus strand of NZ_NUCO01000140.1, from coordinate 1,915 downwards.
TTCCCTGGGTCTGTCCTCAGTACCCTATGTATTCAGGTAAAGATACTACTCCATTACGAGTAGTGGGTTTCCCCATTCGGAAATCTCCGGATCAAAGCTTACTTACAGCTCCCCGAAGCATATCGGTGTTAGTCCCGTCCTTCATCGACTCCTAGTGCCAAGGCATCCACCGTGCGCCCTTTCTAACTTAACTAATTTTAAAACTAATTGAATTAAACTTACGCAGTTTAATGAATGACATTATCTAGTTTTCAAGGTACAAANNTCAAAACTAAACAAAACAATGAAGAAACATTTTCATACATGAACCATCGGTTCATGATGTCTCCATAGAAAGGAGGTGATCCAGCCGCACCTTCCGATACGGCTACCTTGTTACGACTTCACCCCAATCATCTGTCCCACCTTAGGCGGCTGGCCCCTAAAAGGTTACCCCACCGACTTCGGGTGTTACAAACTCTCGTGGTGTGACGGGCGGTGTGTACAAGGCCCGGGAACGTATTCACCGCGGCATGCTGATCCGCGATTACTAGTGATTCCGGCTTCATGTAGGCGAGTTGCAGCCTACAATCCGAACTGAGAATAGTTTTATGGGATTAGCTCCACCTCGCGGTCTTGCAACCCTTTGTACTATCCATTGTAGCACGTGTGTAGCCCAGGTCATAAGGGGCATGATGATTTGACGTCATCCCCACCTTCCTCCGGTTTGTCACCGGCAGTCACCTTAGAGTGCCCAACTAAATGCTGGCAACTAAGATCAAGGGTTGCGCTCGTTGCGGGACTTAACCCAACATCTCACGACACGAGCTGACGACAACCATGCACCACCTGTCACTCTGTCCCCGAAGGGAACGCCCTATCTCTAGGGTTGTCAGAGGATGTCAAGACCTGGTAAGGTTCTTCGCGTTGCTTCGAATTAAACCACATGCTCCACCACTTGTGCGGGCCCCCGTCAATTCCTTTGAGTTTCAGTCTTGCGACCGTACTCCCCAGGCGGAGTGCTTAATGCGTTAACTTCAGCACTAAAGGGCGGAAACCCTCTAACACTTAGCACTCATCGTTTACAGCGTGGACTACCAGGGTATCTAATCCTGTTTGCTCCCCACGCTTTCGCGCCTCAGCGTCAGTTACAGACCAGAAAGTCGCCTTCGCCACTGGTGTTCCTCCAAATCTCTACGCATTTCACCGCTACACTTGGAATTCCACTTTCCTCTTCTGCACTCAAGTTTCCCAGTTTCCAATGACCCTCCCCGGTTGAGCCGGGGGCTTTCACATCAGACTTAAGAAACCGCCTGCGCGCGCTTTACGCCCAATAATTCCGGACAACGCTTGCCACCTACGTATTACCGCGGCTGCTGGCACGTAGTTAGCCGTGGCTTTCTGGTTAGGTACCGTCAAGGTGCCAGCTTATTTAACTAGCACTTGTTCTTCCCTAACAACAGAGCTTTACGACCCGAAGGCCTTCATCGCTCACGCGGCGTTGCTCCGTCAGACTTTCGTCCATTGCGGAAGATTCCCTACTGCTGCCTCCCGTAGGAGTCTGGGCCGTGTCTCAGTCCCAGTGTGGCCGATCACCCTCTCAGGTCGGCTACGCATCGTCGCCTTGGTGAGCCGTTACCTCACCAACTAGCTAATGCGCCGCGGGCCCATCTGTAAGTGATAGCCGAAGCCATCTTTCAACTAAGGAACAGGAGTTCCTCAGTGTCATCCGGTATTAGCTCCGGTTTCCCGAAGTTATCCCAGTCTTACAGGTAGGTTGCCCACGTGTTACTCACCCGTCCGCCGCTAATTAACGGGAGCAAGCTCCCATTAATCCGCTCGACTTGCATGTATTAGGCACGCCGCCAGCGTTCGTCCTGAGCCAGGATCAAACTCTCCATAAAAGTTAAGTTTAAATCTTGTATTGCTCAAAAAA